>JAEOTL010000172.1 GCA_016839845.1 Promethearchaeota archaeon | reverse complement strand
GTAAGCGCATTAAAATAAATAAAATTAAAAAATGTTAAACTTCTTCTCCCCGTTTTCGAGCCTCAATATCTTTCAGATCTTTTCTTAAAACTTTACCTACTAAAGTTTCGGGAAGTTCTTTTCTAAAGTCTATAAGTTTAGGAACTTTATAGGGGGCAACGGATTTTCGACAGAATTCTTTTATTTCAGCTATAATTTCGTCAGATTCATTGTATCCATCTTTAAGAACAACATAAGCTTTTACAATATCACTACCGAGTATATCTGGATTAGGGATTCCAATTACAGCCGCATTTTCAATAGCTTCGTGTTCAAATAATACATCTTCCAACTCTCTTGGGTAAACTTTAAAACCGCTAACGTTTATCATGTCTTTCTTCCTATCCACTATATAAAAATACCCATCTTCGTCCATTTTCGCTATATCTCCTGTTAAAAGCCAGTCACCCTTTAATTGATTCGCAGTAGCTTCAGGTTTGTTCCAATAACCTTTCATAACTTGAGGTCCTTTTATCATAATTTCACCCGATTCACCTAAAGGCATAATTTTGGTATAATCGTCAATATCTACGATTTTAAGTTCGGTATCAGGAATTGGCATTCCAACAGAACCTATTTTCCTTTCATTTATAACAGGGTTAGTAGTAGCAACTGGTGAAGTTTCTGTCAGTCCATAACCTTCAAGAATTTTACCCCCGGTCCTTTCTTCAAATTCTTTAAGGACTTCAGGAGGCATAGGGGCTGCTCCTGTATTACATATTCTTATAGATCTCATATCTTTGGCATAATCTTCTAAATCATCCCTTTCTAATAAACGCATGTACATTGTTGGAACTCCTGGAAACATAGCTGGATTTGTTGCTTTAATTATTTCGAATAAAGATTTTTGATCGCGCGGGTCTGGATTTAAAGCGATAGTCGAGCCATTGTATATAACGCTATTCATACATACCGTTTGACCATATATATGGAATAGTGGTAAGTTGGTAAGAGTAGTATCTTTACCTCTTTGAATTTCCGCGCCTAACCATTTACGAATTGCTATACAATTAGAGACTATGTTATGATGGGTAAGCATTGCTCCTTTAGGGAGTCCTGTTGTGCCTCCAGTATACTGTAAGCAAGCTATATCTTCTTTAGCATTTGTTTCGAACTTTGGAGGATTAGGCTTCGTATTTTCAATAAGATTTAAAAATTGCTTCGTTCCAGCGATTTCAGGTGGTTCTCTTTGACTTAAAGGATTTGCCATTGGAGCATAGTCAAACACGTTCGTAATGATAACATGCCTTAAACGAGTTCTATCTCTAATATTATTTATTTTTTCAACTTGGTTGTCCCAAGCTATGATGATCTCGGCCCCTGAATCGTTTAGTTGGTATGCTAATTCGTGTTCTGTGTGGAGAACGCTACAAGCAGTAACTATTCCTCCCGCTTTTAATATCCCATAATAGCCGAACATAAATTGAGGGAAATTAGGGATCATTAATGCAACCACGTCGCCTTTCTTTAATCCTAATTCAACGAGCGCGGTTGCGAGTCTTTCAGCTATATCCTTAAATTTTTTATAGGTAATTTTGTTTTTAATAAACCAAATAGCCGTTTTACCACCAAAGTCCTTAGCAGAAGTATCCAAAAATTCGTATATGTTCATGTTCGGATAGTCCATAGAAGAAGGAACATTCTCATCATAATGTTCTAACCAAGGTTTGGCAGCATATGGATTTTCACTCATTTTTTTAACCAACTGTTTTAGTTATATTATTTTATAATTCTTTTCTTTTTAATACATCTGTGAAGTAAAATAAGTTAAAATTTAAATATTTTCTGTGATGTTATCAATTGCAAAATCAGCGGCTTCGCAGACATAATCACATTCATCGTGAATTAAGTTTTTTAAAGCAGAAATTATTTCGGGATTATTTACTCTAATTTTTCCTAGAGCCTCAGAAGCTCTCCATCTAACATCTGGTTTTTTATCATCTAATGCTTTCAATAAAGACGGAACAGCTTTCTCTGCAATAGATCCAATCTTACCTAATGAAAGAGCAGCTTCTCTTCTTACAATATACTTTCTGTCGTTTAAAGCCTCTTCTAACGCTTTGAGCGTTTCTTCTGAATCTTTGCCAATTGCACCTAAATTTCGAGCGGCTACTACTCGAACTGAAGTTTTATTATCTGCTAATAAGCTAATCAGATACGGTATAGCTTCATTAGCTTCTAAACCTATTCCGCCTATTGCTGAAATTATAACAACTTTCATCTTGGTATTAGATATTTTAGCCGCATTAATTAGAGCAGGAACAGCTTCTTTACCTATACTTCTTAAGGAACTAGCCGCTTTTCCTCTTACTTCTTCTTTTGAATCTTTTAACATTAAACTTAAATTATCAATAATATTTGGAGTTTTTAATCCTATTTCTCCAAGAGCCTCAACCACTTCTTTTCTAACAAGCCTATTTGGATGGTTTAAAATACTTAAAAGGTGAGGAACAGAACGTTCACCAATCTGTTTAAATGTATTAACAATATGGTATCTAACTCTCCAATCTTTGTCGTCAAGCGCGTTAATCAAAGTAGGAATTGCTTTAACTGTATCTTTTCCTATAGCGCTCATTGCTCGAGCTGAAGATGTTCTTACTGCCCAACTTGGATCGCTAACGCTCTTCATCAAATCAGCTATAAGTTCGTATGCCTCTGGTCCTATCAAACCTAGCGCGTTTGCAGCTTCGATTCGTACTTCTTCATACTTATCTTTTAGCGCCATTTTTAGAGCGCTTAAAGACTCATTTGTAGCAATTCCAATTTTGCCCAGTGAGGTAACAACTGCAAGTCGAATCGAATCTTCGTCATCATCACAACATGTAGTTAATTGAGGAATTGAGTTTATGGATGTTTTTCCAATTTTCCCAAGCGATCTAGCGGCTTCTCGACGAATACTCCAATCTTCATCGTCTAAATATTCAGATATTTTTATAACAGCATTTTCGCCCGATTTTTCTCCTATTTCTCCTAAAATAAATATTGAATTGAAACGAATAGAACGAATTTCGCTGCCAAGATTTTTTATTACATCTTCAATGACAGAAGAATCTTTTTCGATTCTTGCTAAAACTAAATCAATTCTAGCATCCCTTAATAATTGTTCTAATGAAGCTGACATTTTTTATCACCTATATTCCTAAGTAAACCGTTTTAATTCGGGGTTCTTTTTCGAGTTCTTCTTTTGTACCTCTCATTTCTATTTTACCTTCCTCTAGTAGATGTATATTTTCAGCAACATCCATAGCCAGCACAGCATCCTGTTCGACCAATAATGTTGTAGTCCCCTTCGTTTTAATTTGTTCCACGGCTACAAATATTTTATCTTTAATTTTAGGGGCTAATCCTAATGAAGGTTCATCTAAGAGAAGTAATTTTGGATTTGCAATAATTGCTCTTGCAATTGCTAACATTTGTTGTTCTCCTCCACTTAGCGTTCCAGCTCTTTGTTTCATTCTTTCTCTAAGGCGAGGGAAAAGTTCAAAAACAAATTCTAATAATTCATTATACTTACTCTTATCTTTTAAACCATAGGCTCCCATTTCAATATTTTCCAATACTGTCATATCGTAAAATAACCGCCGCCTTTCGGGACAGTGAGCTATTCCTCTTTTAGCAATTTTATAAGCTTTCATATCGTCAATTCTTTCACCTAAAAACTCGATTTTTCCTCTATCTGGTTCTTCCAATCCAGAAATAACTCGGAGCAATGTTGATTTTCCTGCTCCGTTAGGGCCGATAACAGCGTCAAGAGCTCCTTCCTCTATCGTCAAATTAATTTCTTCCAAAGCTCTAGCGCTTCCATAATAATGATAAATTTTTTTCATTTCAAGCAAGTTCTTCTCCTCCTTTTCCTAAATATGCTTCTAATACAATTCTATTGTTAGCAACCTCTTCTGGAGGTCCCTCGGTTATGTATTTTCCCTGATGCATCGCAATTACCCGTGGAACTAAGTGCATCAATTCACGTAAAACATGTCCCGTCATGAAAACAGATACTCCATCCGCATGTAGTCTTATAATCAAATCTGTGATACCTTGTTGTTCTTCGTGAGAAAGACCACTAAATGGTTCGTCTAACAGTAGAAGTTGAGGATTAGTTCCTAAAGCTTTCCCAATTTGTAATTTCCTCAGATCTCCATGAGGTAGTACTATAGGAGGTATTCTCGCTTTATCAACAAGACCAACTGCTGCCAAAATTGAGCTTGCTGATTCGTCAATACCGTATTCTTTAGCTAATTTCCTACCTCGTGGTGATAAACAGGAAACAGATACATTTTCTAATAGAGTCATAAAGCGAAATGATCTTACAAGTTGAAAAGTTCTTGCAATTCCTAAATTCACTATTTGATAAGGTTTCATTCCTGTTATATCGCGTCCATCAAACCGAATTGTCCCAGAATTGGGTTTTTCAAATCCTGAAATCATATTAAACAGCGTAGTTTTTCCCGCTCCATTTGGGCCAATTAACCCCGTAAATTCACCTCGAGTCACTTCAAAACTAAAATCATTTACTGCTGTTAAACCACTATATTTTTTGGTTAAATTTCTAGCTTCTAAAATTACACCCATAATTTAGTTCACCTTTATTAATTTTCCCTTTTTTAAGATTTTATTTACCTCCCTAATAATACGTCCCAAAGATCTTTAAGACGTTCTAAAGCAGGTCTTAAAAGACCCATGTCAGCGAATCTAATTATAAGGATTAGAATTATGGAGAAGATGAATACCGGATCCCATAAATCAATTAAGATAGCGTTAAGCCCGAAAAAAATAAAGGCCCCAAGCGCAGATCCACCGATTGTTGCTAATCCCCCAATAGTAGTCATAATTATCGCATAAAAAGAATAAAGGGGTTGAAAAATCAGAGGAGTAACACTTCTAAATCTCATAGCTAATAAACCACCAGCTATCCCGGCAAAAAAACCACTTATCATAAATGCAATAACTTTATATTTTGTTATATTAATTCCTGAAGCCTCTGCTCCAGTCTCATCATCGCGAATAGATTTAAAAATAGTACCAATGTTAGATTTACTAATATATATCAATACTAAAATTGAGACTACCATTATGAACATGTAAACATAAAATATTTCTACTGCTTCTTTAGAGATAGGAGGGACTCTATCTATTCCCGGTGTGCCAAAAAAGATCCAGTCAGTAGCAATTGCTAATTTCTCGTTCATAAATATAGCCAAAATAAAAGTACTTAGTGCCATTGTTCCTAATGCTAAATACGGTCCTTTTAATCTTAAGGTAAGTATTCCGATGAGAAAGGCAACTACTACACTTGTGAGCCCCCCTAAAATCAGCGAAATTTGCCATGGAACATTATGGAATCGAAGAAGATACGCTGTAATATAACCACCCATCCCCAAGAAAATCGCGTGTCCAAAACTTACTTGACCTACAAAACCTGCTAAGAAATTCCAGCTCGAAGCATAAATGGCAAATATTGTTATTGTAATAAATATTCCTAAATAATATGGATTTTGAGTTAGTAATGGTATGGCTAAGAGTCCAATTAAGCAAACCAAGGTTAAACCACCTTTGAACGTCCGTACCCAAGATATTAAACGACGAGTGTAATATGTTGCCTCCTTTAATTTTGCCATTTTTTTAATAAACTCCTTTATTTATTGATGGTATATATTTTAATAAATTAATCAATCTCTTTTTTTCCAAATATTCCTTGAGGTCTTACTACAAGCACTACTATAATGATTATTCCCGGAATCAACGGTGCAAAAGAGGGGTCTAACACATAATTACAGATAGAAGTTGCATACCCAAGTATGAATGATCCCACTACACTCCCGGGTAGACTCCCCATACCTCCAAGAATGACTACAGCAAATGATTCTGTTAAGATAGACCAGCCTACATAGGGAGATATATATTCTCTTGGAACATTTAGGACTGCTGCAAATCCTGCTAGTAAACTTGAGATCATAACGACATACAAAAGTATTCTGTCAGCATTTATACCCATGAGCATAGCCGCTTCTCGATCTTGGGCAACAGCTCTAATCGATTTTCCAAGTTTTGTTTTACCGATAAATAAAGTAACTAAAACTACAGTAATTATTGAAAGAATTATAATTAAAATATTCTGGGCACCAAATGTAACATCAAAGAGAGTAATGCTACCTTCTATTAATGGATCCATCAATAAGGGTGATCCTACTCCAAGTATTACTAAAATTAAAGCCTGAGCGAAGAAGCCAATAGCAAAAGTGATCATTAATGCACCTATAGGAGATTTTAATAAAGGTTTAATACATAATAAGTATGAAACAGCCCCGATAATTAATGCAGAAATCAATACAATAACTATTCCCCAAAAAAGACCAAGATTCGCATAAACGACAACCCAGTAAAAAATGTAGCCTGAAAGTAAATAAAATGCCCCATGAGCTAAGTTCATCACTCCACCTACACCATAAACTAAAGAAAGCCCAATCGCAAGTAGAGAAATAACTGCTCCATGCACGGTACCGAAAATAATTATCTGAGGTATCTGAAATATCAAATTACATCAATCTCTTCAAAATAATATTAAATTTTTATTTTATTTATCAGTTTTAATATTATTACTATCTTATATTATTTAAAAATAATCACAAATTTTTCTCATAACCATTTTTGACAAATGAGTAATTAGCATCGAATTTTAGAAAATAAAAAAAAAAAAAATAAATTTATTTTTAATTAAATTTTTGTTCTGTCTTAATTTATTCCCCATGTAGGCAATAGAACAGTATTTGAACCTGCAAGCGAATCTGGATATACCCCAAGAGCATAATTTGAAAAATCTGGATATGGAAAAGGAGCCGGATATCCACTTGTATAAAAAGTCCCTACTCCAGTAGGTACGCATTTTAACTCTCCATTTTGCCACTGAGCAAATCTTGTTGTACCAAATGGCCAACCTTCCATGACGTCGTGTCTTGTGGTTGCAGCGGGATTTTGCCAAGGTTCATTTCCTGTTGTGTAAGATAATTGTGGAGCCGAAACACCTCTGTCAGCACTTAAATATGTAGTTCCGTTGAGCGTTTCTAGTTTTGCAATAATATCTAACTCTTCAAATGATTGAGTCTCATTAATTGCCCATATTAACGTACCTACTGCATCATAAGTACCTGGTGCCGTATAGATCGTAGGACCATAACCAAATCTTGCGATAAAATCAGAGTAAAATTGAGCGGAATAAGTTGTCACATTGCAATTAGGAGGAAGCGTAGTCAATAATATTTCATACTCACACGCTTCCCCAGTAGTCGCCCAATAGTCTGTCATCTGTCCTTCAACATCTATACCAAAGACTACACATTTAGGTTGTGTTAATCCGTATTGTTTCATCATTTGAATTCCAGTATCGCCTGAAACTACAGGTATAGCAATTTGAGCTCCATTTGATTCGACTAAATCCCAGTATGTTTCAAAATCAGGATTTGTAATATCGTAAGCTACTTCGTACACTATACTGATATTTATTGCAGGAGCAAGTGCGTTGAAGAGTCCAGACATACCTACAGTCCAATCTAACTGTTCTCGAAGGATAGCAACTTTATTCACTCTTCTTGACAAATTAGCTTCCATCACATTTATCAAATGACCAAGATACTGAAGTATCTCAAAAGCAAGTTTAGAACTTGAAATCGGTGTTTGTCTGAAGTAATATTTATATCTTGGGTAATTATTAAATACATTTACGCAGAATTCGTCAGTTGCAGAACCAGCACCAAAAAATATTAAATCTTCGTCCATTGCTACTTCAACCATCGCTCTTGTAACTTCTGTCCTAAATCCACCAAATAGATATCTTGCTTCATCTACATAAATTAAGTTTTCGGCCGCAGCCAATCCGGTGGATATAGGTAATTGGGGATCATGTTCGTTGGTATCCCGAGCTTTCACTGCAACATAATAGCGAGTGCCATTAACATCAATACCATTATCTTTGGTATTTATATCATATGCTGCTAACCAAGCTCCATTCCATCCTCCAGCACCTTGGATACCCCTTAAACCACCAAGGTACCCACACTTAATCCATCTATCGGAAGGTATACCTGAAACACCTGGAGTCTCCCATCCTGCTTCTTGAGCAGCTGGTGAAAGAAAAAACCATACACCCACTCCAATCCCCGCACCTGCAATTGCTACGACGAGAACTATCGCGATAATCCTTTTTGTATTTTTTTCCATTTTTTAATCACTTTTTGAATTAATTACACATTTTTAATTTTTATATTTAAATTTGGGTTAACAATTACTATTTCAGATAAACATGTATTTAAATATTTATGATTGGAATCGGTATTATTCAATAAAAATTGTAAAAAATTTTACACATTTTAAAACTATCAGTAATATTTTCAACAATATCTGATTTAATGTTAAATATCACTTTTAGATCAAGGTTTGAACGATAAATTATTCATTTATTTCTTCTATAAATGGTATTTCTGCTTCCCATTTCGTAAAAAATACATTTTTATTATTCATTTTTTTTAATTTTTTCTAAAAAGCGGAGGAGGCAATCCTTTTGTCAATCTTTCACGATAATTTGTTGAAAGATATCATTCTCGCCTTTATTTTTTTATTTTTTGTTTGAAGTAATGAGCAAAAGTTTCGTGTTCTTTTCCATATTTTTTCATGATGACTCTCTTAAAAGTTCCAAAATCTAGTCGTTCTCTCATATTATCAGCTCATCAGTCAGCGTGAACAATTAAAGTTATATCGCTATCAGGATAGAGATTAAAATAAATATCATCTTGAAGCGGTATAAATTCTTTGTTAGGGCCATAAGCATTGGAGGCGCAATCTTCGTATATTATATTATTCTGAGGGTCCCAGATTAGCTGTAGATAGCTTTGTATTAACCCTTTATACATGGGAAACAGTGATTTTTCGGGGTTATCGGATAATTCTTTATCTATAGCGCCTAATGCTTCTATAATCGTTCCATCGTCCTTAATTGACACATTGTAGTCGACTCCGTTAGAAAGTTCTTTTTCAGGAGCAAAAATTGTTAACTTTATATTTTTAATTTACTATCACCTTTTAAAAATGAAAAAAATTAATTATTTAAGCCTACAATAATCCTTTTTCTTTTAGAAGTTCAGGTAGTTCCTTTTTTAAAGCAAAAGAGGTGATAAATTTCTTTTTACCATCAACTATTACGCAATTTCCCGTTAAGTTAAGCTTTCGAGCTTCTTCAGAATCTAAGTTTTTTGTTTCAAACTTAATATGTTTCATGTAGGGAGCAATTGCTGTAAATACGAGGTTCATAAATTGAGACCATACACATTCACATGCATTTAAGGGAACAAAAACGTCTACGTAAAGTTTATTTTCATCTCTCAGCTCTATTTCTGAAGTTTCTTTGCCAAGAGTTTCAGATATTTTCGGAGAAACTGAATCCCCACAACAAGAAGCTGATGAATCACAGCATACATCATTAGTATTGACTGCCGAATCTTGATTTTCTCTAACGGGTATTTTCACATCTTCCTTTTCCATAATTGACACCCTTTTCTAGTTTATATTATTCTATATTTATATTACTTGTTAGGATAGAAATTTGGTTAGCCACAACAACTAGAATTTGACTCACTATCCCCCTCAGGACCACAAGCACAAGCGTTGATATCCTTATTCCCTGATTTGGTATTTTTAGCGTTTGCCCTCGCGTTCCAAAGGCAACCACATCCCTTCTTTTCATTCATAATGATTGCATTTACAGGACAATTCCGTTTGCAGGCACTACATTCAGTACAAAGCTCAGGATTTTTAATGTCATACTTTCCAGTGTCGAGAGGTTGGGGAAGCCCAAATGGGCACACTTCTCCACATAATCCGCAACCATTGCAGAGATTTTCATTTACAAATATTTTAAAATCCTTTATAGATAAATTTTCTAAACTAACTTTAAATTCCGATTGTGTCATTATACATACCTCTTATATTTCAATTTCCTTTTATTTTTTTGTATTAATATTTATTACAGTAAAATGAT
>JAEOTL010000171.1 GCA_016839845.1 Promethearchaeota archaeon | reverse complement strand
GCATTAAATCTTGAAGAACCAGATAGAATTCCAACTCATACAATAAACATTGATGGAAATGTTGCAGATAAGATTTTGGGAAAACCAGAAAGAACTGCATTTGATGTTTTTGATGAAATGGAACAGAATTATCCAGATGAATGGGTAGATAAAATTAATCAAATATTAGATGATATTGAAATTAGTGTTTTTGCTAAGTGTGTTCGGGCAGGTTATGAACTCGGCTTTGATGGTGTTGGTATCCAATATATCCCATTTATCCTTGAAAGTCAAACTGAGATGACAGACATATTTGGGAAGAGGCACAAGGTAAGGAATATTGATGGGAATCCATACCCTGATTATTATGGTGGATATATTAAAAATCGGGAAGATTGGGAAACATATCCTAAACCAGATTTAAAGGAAGAATATCGAAAAGCAAAAAAATTTTACAAAGGAGTTCTTAGAAAATGCCGTGATATTAAGGAAGAGATTTGTATTTTTGCTCAAAACGCCCTTACTTCAGTATTTCCCCCAGTTTGGCAAGGAATGGGAATGACAAATTTCGTTAGAGCATTGAAAAATGATCCTATATTGATTAAGGAACGTTTCAGATACACAACAGATTTCGTTTTAACGGTATTTAAAGCATATTCAGATTGTGGTGCCAAAATTTTTCTTGAGGGTGGCGATATTGCCCATAGTGGAGGACCTATGATAAATCCGAAATATTTTAATGAATATTTATTACCATGTTATCAAGAAGTAGCAGAAGCAATTCATGATTGGGGAGGAAAATACATTTTACATTCGGATGGAGATATTACCAGTCTTTTAGACTTTATAATTGAATCCAATTTCGATGCCCTCCAATGTATCGAGCCTCCATTAGTAGATCCATATTTACTCAAGAAGAAGGTAGGAGATAAATTATGTTTATCAGGAAATATCGATACTAGACATATCTTGGTAAAAGCACAGAAAAATGAGGTTTTTGAAGCTGTGAAAGAAGCAATCAAATCGATGGGCTCTGGAGGCGGATTTATGTTATCTCCAGCTAATTTTCACCCAGAAATATCTGTAGAACGCTTAAAATGGATGATTGACGCTACTCTAGAATATGGGAAATATCCTCTACAAATTTAGAAGTTTTGCGTTAGTATAATTATTATTCTACAATTAACTTAACATAATTAATATAAATATTGTCTTATGTGAAAATAAAATGGCAAAACCTAAAGTAATTTTACCCGAAAATGGAATCCCTGAAACTGATCTATTAAAAGATATGGAAAATATACGTAAAGATGATATTAATTGGAGAAATGGGAAAGTATGGAGTTTGGTATATCATGCAACAGATGAGCATACTGAAATGCTTAAAAAAGCCTATACAATGTTTTTTTCCAAGAATGCATTAAGTCCTATGGCGTTTCCAAGTTTAAGGAAATTTGAAACAGAGGTGATTTCCATGGTTGTTGATCTATTTAATGGAGACAAAAGATGCTGTGGTAGTATGACTTCTGGAGGGACTGAAAGCCTTCTTATGGCTATTAAGACTTATAGAGATTGGGCAGAAGATAAGTTTCCAAACATAAAAGAACCGGAAATGGTAGTACCTAGTTCAGCCCATCCCTCGTTTGATAAAGCTGCTGATTATTTTAAAGTAAAAATAGTTAAAGTACCAGTTGATAGAGAAACTCATCGAGCAGATGTAAATGCAATGAAGAATGCTATTACAGAAAATACTATATTAATTGTTGGTTCAGCATGTGATTTCCCCAGAGGAGTTGTTGATCCCATTTCTGAATTGGGAATTGTTGCTCAAGAACATGGTATTGGATTACATGTTGATGCATGTTTGGGAGGATTTATGTTACCCTTTGTTAAAAAACTTGGTTATGAAGTCCCTGATTTTGATTTTTCTGTGCCTGGTGTGACATCTATCAGTGCAGATGTTCATAAATATGGTTATGGTGCAAAGGGAGCATCTACAATCTTATATAGAAAAGAGAGGATTTGGAAGTATCAATTCTCAGTATATACAGATTGGACGGGCGGTATATACATATCCCCTTCTATGAGAGGAACACGTCCAGGGGGAGCGATCGCAGCAGCATGGGCAGCAATGAAACATCTTGGAATGGATGGATATTTGAAATTAGCAAAAATCGTAATGGATGCTTCAGAAAAATTAATTGATGGGATCAACCAAATACCTGAATTATATATTATTGGAAAACCGGTAATGAGTGTTTTTTGCTTTACATCTGATAAAATAGATATATATCAATTAGGTG
>JAEOTL010000548.1 GCA_016839845.1 Promethearchaeota archaeon | reverse complement strand
TTACGATTACGGCATTTCCAAACAGGACTCCAACCAATTTATGAAGAAAACTAATAATTAAAGAAACAACCTACAGCTTAAATTCTGTTCCGACAACACCTAAAGTATGAGAGTGATGCTTTTGTATAGCATTATTAAACGAAAATCCGGTACAATGCACACCACATATAACCTTGGGATCTAATCGTGTTATAAATCCAACCGCTGCATTTATTGCATCTAAACTTGAGGTTTCCTTATGGAATCCTCCAATAATAGCATACACATTATTAATTCCTGTGATCTTCTGAGCATGTTTAATTGTATTAACAATTCCAACATGACCACAACCTGTTAGGATAATTAAGCCCTGATCTTTTATGTTTATATATAATGAAGTCTCATCTCTAAAAGTATGTTCTTCAAATATATGAGGTCTTTTTTCAGAATAAAAACCAGAAGAAACTTCCTCTTGATCGAATATCTCTATTTCACCACTTGTAATTATCCCAGAATACAGTTCTGTTGGTTCCGATGTTTCAATAATTTCTACTCCAGCTTTATTAGCAAGATTATAAACTTCATTCCGGTCAAGTAACTCTAATTTCCTATGTTTTATTCTCCCCTCATCCACTAATCTTTCTAAATTAGGTCCTAATTCGTTAACTGGTATCTTAACACCAGTCGTAGAATGAATGATATGATATTGATCAAAACATCCACTATTTAGATAAATTTTTGATCCTTCATTCAATTTAGGAATAAGTGCTGTTAAACCCCCAAAATGATCAAAATGCCCATGACTGAGGATAATCTTTTCTATATCTCCATATTTTACATTCAAAGCTTTTATGTTTCCTATTATCGACTGATTTATACTACCAGTGTCAAATAAAAAGAGATGAGATTTATCATTATCAAAAATAGTAATACTCATTCCTAAGCCATGTTCAGCAACTGTGTTAACAGAATCAAATTGAGGCTGAATAACCTTGCCATTAAATTTCTTATCGGTCTGTAAAGTTATACTTGTGGCATTATTTGCAAGGATTTTTATTGCTATATTTCCACTTTCTATTTCACCTATCATAATTAATCAACTTTCTCAAATCGGAACTAGAATTATAACATTTAAACTGTTAAATTGAAATGTTTAATTCGCGTGAATCAAATTTGATATTTAAATATCATGTCTTTAAATAATAAACTGTTAGATAGTTTTGCCCAAATTGAAAAGATTTATCTAAGCGTTTTTTGATCATCTTGTTAGAGTACACCGACAAAAATGGAAAAATTAGGGAGTAATGGAAAGCTTAGATTTACTACTAGGATTATTCTTTTCATCTGAAGATAATATTGTCTATGAAAAATTTAAACTATCTAAGAAGTTATCGGAAGAAAATATCAAACAAATAAATAAATTGCCTATGCGGTTTCTTGGACCGTTATTTATGGCTTTAGCGTATGACACTGAGCGTAAATGGAATATTAATTTTATTGAATCAACATTATCATCAAATCTGGAACAAATTGATAGAGGATCTTTTATAGAATCATTCTTGTGTCTTAATTCTTCAGTTGATGCAGAAGATGGTATGACTTATCTCTTTGGTTTTATTGGATCGCCATATACAGAAGATCCCAAATTGTTGTATGAAAAATTGAAAAAATATATTCATCAAAGTATCATTCAAGGAAAATGCATAGGCCAAAAGACCTACGGAGTTGAATTTAACTATAATAAGTTCATCAACGGGGAGTTAGGAAGAGGCGTAAATTTGATCAAACAATCCTTAGGCTCCCCAAGAAGGTTGTATCCTGAAGAGAAAAAAAAATATTGTTCAGTAGGATTAATAAAAAGAACAAGAATTGAGGGTGTAGTTGAATCGAACCTTTACACATTTGATACAGATGATCCATTAAGAACAAAGTATTTGAAATCTATTCCTTCCTACTATTTGATGGCAATATTACCTAATTATTTTGAAGCTCGTATAGTAGAAACTTTGAAGCTATTTGAAAAAACTGATATTCTTCCGAACATAAGAAGGATAAGATTAAGCAGCTCTAAAAATGAGGTTTTATACTTAGAAGAATTTTTGATTGAGAATCAAATCAGAACGAGTTATGGTATAATATTAATTCCAACCAATAACGAGGTATCAGAGTGTTATGAAATCTCATTTTATAAGAAAAAATTAAGGCTTATCTTAGATAAAAAGAAGAATTTTGAAGAGACAGTTATAGAAATAAATTCAAGAATTAATCCATTCGACAAATGGGGTACAGATTCTGAGGAGAATCTAAGAAATATTAGAGATTTACTTGATAGTTAGAATTAAGGGATAAGGGAATTGAGGTAAATTTATTGGAAGAAATCAAATTTAAGCAGTTGTTTCATATTGACAAAGAAAGATTAATATGGAATTACCAGAGAATAAACCGTATGTTTAAAAATTTAGGATCCATAGAAATCATGGCCAAATTTTTAATAAACCAATCAGTTGGATTTTCTCCTGAGAGAATCATAGAAATTCTTAATTTTTTTAAGCCCAAAATAAAAGAAGATAAAACATTATTAGATTTTGCGTTTGAATGGATTCGAGCAAATAGAATTCGATTTGATTATAAGAAATTTATCAATTTAGAGGTCTACGAAGATCCAAATAGTGCCATCGATGATACTATTTTTCTTTTCTTCTTAGATTATGATAACCACTTAAGAGAAATTTTAATTTCCGACGTTAGTGAACTTGAAATTTGTGCATTATACGAAATATTTTTTAACCCCAATGAAGTAGATTCTTCAAATATGGAAACATATTTAGCAAAAAACCAATTAAGAGTACATACAGTATTCAAGGGAGGAGAAAAAATAGATACTTGTATCTTCACTTTACGAGAAGGATTATCATCGATGATCAAGAAAGATTATAATGATTTACACCCATCAAAAGTCAAAATCAAAAGTGAACTGCCAAATTCAGTAGAGGAAAAATCAACACCGGTATTAGAGTTCGATGGAACAATGTTAGAAAGATTAATTAAATCTTACTGCTTTAACAAGCAGAAAATTGTTGAAAGGGAACTTGAAAACTCGATTTCGAGATTATTGTCCTCATATTTTAGATTTGGTCAATTCTATAAATTTGAAGATTTTAAAGTTGATTTAACTCACAATTTAACAACATGTATATGTTCTGGATTAACGGCAAATCATAAGTATAATTCCATACATAATCTTATTGCTAGTCGTTTAAGAAACTATGAAAAAGCAGTAGAACAGCAAAAATTAGATGGCTTAGCCTGGATTAAAGACTTAAAACCTATCCTAAAGGATATTATATTAAGATTTGTTGATATGGTATGATGAGAATCGTAATCAAAATCTTAGATTTAGATCTAGGATTCTAGACTTAAATCTTACTAGAAACGTTAAAAAATATGAATTATAATTTTTAGATATCTAACATTCGTAGTTTTTGGGAAAGGTTTTTTCTTCTCAGGATTTTCATAAAATCATCCTTTCTCTGCTGAAGACGAGTTAGAAAAGATTCTAATTTGTCAAAATTATTGAAAAAATATTCCTTTCCTTCCACCATCATTTTTATTCCTTTTCTATCATTTAGAATAACAGCGTAAATCCCACCCACCTCTGAATCATGCTTTATAAAAACTTTTTCCGCGTCTGGTCGCTTCTCGTTTCCTTTTTTGGCCCAAAAATTATTCTTTAATAAATATGATCGATACATTGACATTTTTTCACACACAACCTCTTTTTTATTCTTGACAATATGAGCCATCGAGATATATACACTTCCCTAAACGATATATCATCAATATATAGCTCCTAGTAATATAAATTCAAGTCTTTATTATAACATCGTGTAATATGCATGGAACACAGTATCACCCCGATAATACGCGACTTAAATTCAAAATTACACACAAGATATTATGATTTCAAATTCGTTTATAAATCGCAAAGTAAAAAGTTCAGAACCATCTACTAAAATTTATTTACTTGGGGTTGGATTTATTATATTTCCAATAGAGTATAACACATTTTCAGTTCCTTTTTCAGCCCAAGTAAGAAGAATTTCCTGAGATATAATCGATTTAATGTCGATATACCTAGATATTACGACGTCTTTTAATCTAGTAAAAATGAATTAAAGGATATAATTTGTAGATTTGCAGCAGATGCATTAGAACTGAGAGTATTGTATGAGTTAATCCAAAAATTCTATAAAAACTATTCGATTTCGATCATTTACATTTAAGAAATGTACAATTTCATACAAATCAAAGAAAATCAAAGATGTGAGTTTTACGATAACGTAATAGCGCTGAAATGAATCGTATTGATATACTTATCAGCATACTCTTACATGGATCATGACTTCGGAGAATGATTTTTCTAATGGCAATAGGTTGGGGTGTAATACACAAAAATTGATTGTAAAACATGAGATCTTACGTGAGATTTTTGAAGAATTCATTCATTTAGATGGAAATACAATTGATGATGAAATGTGGAAATCGAATGCCATTATTAAACTGATGGAAGCATCAAATTTGATTCATGATAAGCATTTCGTTGAAGAAGGATTGAAGGAAATACTAAGTTTATGTAAGTTTAAAGAAGGTGGCTTTTTGTTTGATCCATATGAATCAGGGAGCGATCCTATAAGCACCTTGAGTGAACCTGATAGAAAAATAGTAAATTCGATACTAAAAGCGGAATTTATTTAAAATCTTTCTCAAACTCCCAAATCGCATCTTGAATGGTGTGGATATTTTCTACAACTTTACCTGACTCTTTCTTTTGCATTTCCGGACCATCGAACATCGCTTTTCCTACAGCTAGAGCTCTTTCTTTTGTCTCCTCTATAATCTGAACAATATCCCCCTTCTCAATAGTTGGATCAATTTTCGTAATTCCTGGCCTCATCACATCAGCTCCATTAGCGACATATCGAATTGCCCCAAAGTCCACTACTATTGTCTTTAAATCGACGTGTTTTTTCAATAGGAGTGTTAACACAGGAATATACCCGTCCTTTGATTTCCATAATTTTAATTCATTGTTTACTGCGTATAATGTATCCCCTGATTCGGTGAGAATCAATTCTACATTACTTTTGGGAGGAAATATTTGATCAACAAATTTTTGATTATATTGTTTTAGAATTTCGCCTTTAATTGGCTTTAATTCGGATTTTCGAATAAAATGTCGTTGTTTTATTTTCATTTATATGCTCACGAAATGGCTCTTTGAGTTTAGAACTCAGCGTTTAAGGATTTAGTACAAAATCTAAAATTAATTTTAATTTTTCAAATTACATTTAACCTTTACTTAAATAAAAATCTTTTAATTAATTTTCATTAATTTCGAGTAGAATTAAATCGTATAATAAAGTGTGAAATTTATTGAGTAAAGTCTATACTTCCGCCGTAGTCATTATCCCACCACAAGAAAAATGGGAAATGATCCAAGAAATACGCAAAAAATATGATAGAAATATCAATCGATGGATGCCACATATAACTTTGTTGTATCCCTTTCGATCCCAAGATGAATATAACGCCATCGCAGCTGAGTTTAAAAAAGAATGCAAATCCATTACTCCTTTTGAGATTAGTCTAAAGAATTTTAATTACTTTCCCAGTGGGCGGCAAAATTACACACTATGGCTTGATCCTAAACCTAATGACCTGATAATTAATTTACAATCAAAGATTCTTCAACTTGTATCTGATTGCAATGATGTAAATAAATTTGAAAGCGGTTTTAGACCACATCTAAGTGTAGGGCAAATTAAAGGAAGAAATAATTTATTAAAGGTGATTGACAAACTCCAGTCAGAATGGGAGGAGATCAAATTTCTGCTTAATGAATTCTGTTTTATTGCTCGGGATGAAAATAAAATGTCGAGTTTTAAAATATTAAGACGATTTCAATTTAAAGATGAATGATTAACATTTTTAAACTCATATTTCATTAATTAATTAATTAAAGATACATAATTACTTATTGATATGACTGAAAAAAACGACAATAATGAACTCGTCTTCCATGAACGAAATGAAATGATTTACAAGATAATTGTAATCGGGGACCCAGCAGTAGGGAAAACGTCATTACTTAAAGCTTTTTGCGCAGAGAAGTTCGAATATGAATATATACCAACAGTTGGAGTAAATATCACAAAGGAGCAGATTACGGTTAAAAATGATATGGGGAAAGACACAGATGTTTCACTTATGGTTTGGGACATAGCTGGTCAGCCCCAATTCTATATGTTGCATCGTCCTTATTTTAATGGGGCTGATGGGATGCTCCTCGTTTATGATGTCACCCGCTCGAGTTCATTCTCAAATATTAACAACTGGTACTCAACAGCAGTAAAATATGGATTAAGTGGCATTCCACGAGTATTAATCGGTAATAAAATAGATTTAAAGGATGAGAAAAAGATTATTGTTCCCATGGCTGATCATTTATCCCAAAAGTTAAATGCTCCATTTTATGAAACTTCAGCTCTAACAGGAGAAAATGTTACTGAGATTTTCCATAAATTAGGGGAGCTAATTCTTCTTTCAAAATTACAAGAATAGACTGGAAATTAATTATATCTCCTTCTATCCTTTTACAGATAACTTATTGATCCAGAAAATTATTTTTTCTTGTAGATCATATTTTAAGTCATCGGGAATGATCATTAAACCGTTTAAACTTTTTGAATATTGACCAATTTCATAGAGGATCCTATGCCCTCCAGTGAAAACGAATATATCTTCCTTAATATTTTCAAGGATTTCTGCCACATTGATAGGATCAACCCCCGTATTTAGTTGATCTTTTAACGTGTTAAATTGATCAATTATCGCCTGTTTTTTATCAGTAGCAGTGGTATCTCTTTTTATTGTTTCACTTTCAACATTTCTTGCATGAAGTGAAATATCAGATTTCTGTATTAGGGTTCGTATTAAATCCAGTTCAGCCTCCAGAATTTTCTGATTTTCAATGACATTAGTCAGCTGTGGGAGCAACGCTTTTACATCTATGGTAGCTTTACTCACATTTTCAACTTTATCTGTGAGCATATTAATTTTTACGTTAGTTTGCCCCATTTTGGTTATTATGTCAAGTCCAAACTTTTCAAGTACCGAGGCAAATTTATCAATTTTATCATCCGCATTTTTAATGAACTCGAGTATCTCTTCTAAGCCATCCTTAATTGGTTCTCCCATCTGCATTCTTCACCATGAAATTTTCTAAGCAATCCTTCTTGTAAAAATATGCTCTTTTACAAAAAATATATTTTATCGAAATTTAATATTTAATTAATAATTCTTATATAATTCTACAATAATAAATTTCTTCGGTAAATAATTTGATTCAATATATAAATATCCTTACAAAAGACGGTAAATCATTGATGTTCAGGAACTATGGTGTATCAGATGTAGATAGGGACCTTCTGGCAGGATTTTTGAGCGCATTCTCAGGATTTATGAAAGAAATCAGTCAGAGCGATATTAAAAGTACCCAAACAGAAGACTTCAAGTATTTTTACACCATCATTGACACCATTATAATCGTAGTATGTACAGATTTAGAGGACGATGATGCATCAATTAATTCCAAAATCTTAAGCATAAGATCAAGATTTATTGACAACTACGGGAAGATTTTAGAAGATGGATCCTGGGCTGGAAATCGAAGTATATTTTATGAATTTGAAAAAGAATTAGATAACTTAATTTTAGGGGCTATAAAAATCTCTATTCTCGGTTTTGGGGGCGTTGGGAAAACAACGTTAACAAAATTAATCTGTGGGAAGAATGTTGACTTAGAATATGTCCCCACAATTACAGCCGACATTGCGGATTATGATGGGAGCGAATTCAATAGAACTCTAACGATATGGGATTTTGCTGGTCAAAAACAGTATCATTCACTTTGGAAAGGACTTCTAGCCGGGACAGATATAACGTTGCTGGTAACAGATTCAACCTATGAGAACATAATTGGGTCAAAAAAAATAATTCACGATATTTTAGATAAACACTATAAAGATAAATTAGTAATTGGGATCGCAAATAAACAAGATTTGCCAAACACTCTTTCACCTGAGTTATGTGAGAAGTTCTTGTCAAGTGAAAAACGAATTATCAAAACCTATGATATGATCGCGATCGAACCCATGTATCGAGAGAAAATTTTGGCAATACTAAAAGAAGCAATTAAACAAGTATCATAGATAACTTACGGTGAAATTTGTGGCGAAGTTTATAAATGATAAGCTAGAATTCAATGATGTCAAAGGTCCAGTGAAGATCTTAAGATTACCAAAATTATCTGAAGAAGAAAAAGCAATAATAGACCCTATAGTAGCACCTACATCAGGATTAAGAATCCAACTATATGATATCATCGAAGATGATAAAAAATATTTTCTCTCCAATAGGAAATTATTTCTGTTTTTACGGGTTTTTAAAGCAATTAGCCAACAATTCATTGAATTAAAGGGTCCCAAGAATTTAAAAGTACTAATTGTTACTGATAACCGTCCAAGCAGGAAATTATTATTGAAATATTGCTCTGAGATATTTGCATACGATGGATTTGAAGTCTTTCACCAATTAGATTCTCCTGAGGAGTCCAAGGTATCATCTCCCTTTGGCGCAGCTTCCGTAGCGTTATATAAGGAACTAGAACTAGTCATTGTACTAACTGCGAGTCATAATGATATCTCTTGGAATGGGATCAAATTTTATATAGATTACCCAATCCCTATGTCTGGTAAATTTTTTAAAGAAATTTCTCAAAAAGCTTTAGACTATACGGAAATTCATTTAGAAGCTGATTATAAACCAATTCTGACTAATGCTATTGAGAGAAATAATGAGTATATCAAAAAATTATTATCTAAAGTCTTGGAAATTAGAAGTATCAAGGATAGAAATATTGTGATTTGGCCCTATTTAGGGAAAGCAAAGGGGATCGTAGATTTATTTAAGTATTATGGAGCAAATGTGATATTAATTGAAGAAGAAATTAATCCTCCTAATCCAATAAAGGTCATTCGTGAAGAAAAATTAAAAGAAATTATGGAACGGTCAGATTCTAAAATTGCTTTATTATTAGATGCTGATAGAGATAGGATCGCACTCTATGTGAAGCAAAATGGAGAATATTTCACTTACATCCCTAATGAAATTTATTCGGCAATGCACAATATCTTAGCACAAGAATATGGAAAGAAAATAATTAACGTGAGAACAATCCCAAGTGATTTAAGAGGAGACCACACTAGTTTTATTAATATATTAACTGGAGTTGGATACAAACACTTGGGAGTCATTCTTTATTTCCTTTTAAGTATTAAAGTTGAGCAGTCGAAGATTAACAAGGCAATACTATACTATGAAGATGAGAACAAAAACCTAACAAAAATAAATAGAGCAACCCCACTTAGACAACATATTATTAAAATTATAGAGAACCAACACTTAGAAGGTGAGTCTTTTTTAATGGTGTTTTGGGAAGAAAGTGGAGGACATACACTTAACATTTTAGATATGTCAAAAAATGAAAATTCTAAGGATTATACATTCACAACAGATCACGAGATAATTGCCGATAAATATCCAGTTCCAGCATTGGTATTAATAACTGAATTACTTTGTAGAGGTTATTTAATTTCAGAATCAATAGACTGGTCGATTAAGGGAATAAACCGAACTATACATGCCACAGATAAAGAAAAAGTAAAAATAATAAAAAACTTTGAGAAGAATGATGGAAAATCAATAATCATTAAAGAGAAAAAATATGTGGTTAATGCTCTCTCAGATAATAACGGTATGATCGATATTTTTGAACTAAAGAGTGAAAATTCGACACTATATTTTAGACCCTCTGGTACTGGTCCCAACGTAAGATTTTATATTTTTGGGAAAAAAGAAACCTATTTAGAAGAAATCTCAAATGTTATGGAATTTGTTAATCAGAATTATAAGTAATCTAACTACTTTTTAAAACTAGAAACATTTAAAAAAAATTTTGCAATTATAGAAATATTCAATATGAGTACAATACATAAACTAAAACTGATTTGAGAGTAGATAAAGGGTATGCTCTATGAATGACGAACCAAAAAAATTATGGGAACCTTCTGAAGAATGGATTAACAACGCAAATATAACCCAGTTTATTGAGTTAATCAATAGAAAGTTTGATAAAAGTATAAAAGGAGGGAAGGAACTCTATGATTGGTCGGTTGAATATATCGAAGATTTTTGGGCAGCCATGTGGGATTTCGGAGGTATTATTGCGTCGAAGTCTTATGATGAAGTCGTTGAGGATTTAAACTTATTTCCGGGAACTAAATGGTTCCCTGGTGCGAAGCTCAACTTTGCTGAAAATCTTCTTAAATATAATGATGACCAATTTGCTTTTATCTTTCAGGGGGAAAATAAAAAAACTGAAATTATCAGTTACGAAAATTTAAACAAGCAAGTTACTCGATTAGCACAGTCTCTTCAAGATATAGGAATTCAAGTTGGAGATAGAATTGTGTCATATATTCCAAATTTAATTGAAACACCAACCGCAATGCTAGCTACTACAGCCATTGGTGCTATTTGGGCTTCTTGTGGCGCTGAATTACAAGCTAGTGCAGTAATTGATAGGTTTGGTCAGATCGAACCAAAAGTACTATTCGCTGTTGATGGATATTACTACCGGGATAAAATTTTTAACATCATTCCGAATGTAAAAGAAGTTGTTGAAGCAATCCCCTCAATTGAAAAAGTCGTTATCGTATCATATATCTCCGATGACAAACCAGATATTACTAACATTCCTAAAGCCGTTCACTGGGATGATTTTCTTTCTAATGATGAGAATTATCAGCTTAAGTTTGCACAATTACCTTTTGATCATCCAGTATATATAATGTTTTCTTCTGGTACGACTGGAAAACCAAAATGTATGGTACAAGGCGCAGGTGGAGTTCTAATAAATCACCTAAAAGAACTTATATTAGCAACAGATCTTAAACGCGAGGACGTTATTAATTATATTACTGCACCATCTTGGATGATGTGGAATTGGCTAATAAGTTCATTAGCCGTAGGAGCAACGATATTCTTATATGATGGGAACCCCCTTTATCCACATCCTCTTAGAATGTTTGAACTCATTGAAAAATATAAGGTTACGATATTTGGAACAAGTGCTTCATATCTCCACCATTTAATGGGATTGGATGCCAAACCAGCAGAGAAATATGATCTCAACGCATTAAGGATAATAAGTCAAACAGCATCTACTCTATCACCTGAAGGATTTGAGTTTGTATATTCTAATATCAAAAAAGATTTGTTTTTCAACTCTATCAGCGGAGGTACAGACTTAAATGGCTGTTTTGCATGTGCAATACCAATTCTTCCCGTATATTCTGGGGAAATACAAGGAAAATCATTAGGAATGAAAGTCCAAGCCTATGATGATAAAGGAAACTCTGTTGAAGATGAGCAAGCAGAATTAGTGTGTGAAGCACCATCTCCCTCAATGCCCATATACTTTTGGGGGGATGACGAGAATATGACAAAATATAAGGCAGCATACTTTGATCATTTTAAAGATGTAGGAAAAAATGTATGGAGACATGGAGATTACGTTTTAATCAATAGTGTGACGGGTGGAATCACTTTTTGGGGGCGATCTGATGCCGTTCTTAAACCCTCAGGAGTTAGGATTGGCACAGCAGAAATTTATAACGTCGTTGAACAATTACCTGAAATTGCTGATAGTCTTGTAATTGGTCAAAAAATAAGTGGCGATATCAGAATTGTAATGTTTGTATTGCTTAATGAAGGATTTGAGCTTACTGATGAACTAAAAATAAAGATTAAACAAACTCTACGTGAGAAAACTAGTCCAAGGCATGTTCCAAAATTAA
>JAEOTL010000547.1 GCA_016839845.1 Promethearchaeota archaeon | reverse complement strand
CCTCTTGATTGTTTAGATAGTTCCTTAAGGTTTTTATGATCCCACCAAAAAGCATGAATTTCTGCTAAACTTTCAATCGCTTTTTCAAAATGTTGTTTTGAAGGAGCTAATCCAAAAGGAAGCCCCGAAATTGTTTCATGAGTCTTTGATATATTTTCAAGGATAATATGAGACAAACCAGATTCTTCAGAAAATACTGCTTCGTAACAATTTAGAATTGGCATATCACTCATGTTTTCAGCTATGATACTATAAAATTTAGCTTCTTGTCTCCCCCATAATTTAAACTCATCAATATCTTTTGGAAATTTTACAACTATTTCAGGAGAAGGTGGTGCTGCCTGAGCATCAGGTGAAAAGTTTAGCTCCAAGAAATGCACAAAAGAAGTAATCATTTCTTGGGACATCTTCTTAATTATTTTTGTAACTTTTCCTTGACTAAGGTAACCCTTATTTTTGAAGATACGTGTCAACCATTCTGGTGTTAACTGCTCTATATCAGTAATTATTTTGTTGGATTTCATATTCAGGAAGCTTTACCAATTAATTCTAACTTGATTGCTTTTCAACCTCTAAAATATATTAGAATTTTAAGTAATAAAAAGTGTGAGTTTTAAAAAAAAAAATATGGAGGATTATGTGGTTGGGTTTAGTTTCATGTAGGATCTAATCATTTTTTTTGATTTAATTTTTCCTTCTTTTTTTCTTTCATTTGAATTTTCCATAGGGTGGTTTCTTGTCGATGTCTTTCACGAGTGTCCATTACGGGATTTCCTGTTAGATCCATTTTAGAATAGTACGGATTTAACACTTTAGAATAGAAGGGATTTTCTAAAATTTTCTTATCAATTGATGTTATTTTATTATCTGCCAGTCCAATAGAGCATGATAAGTTACTAATTGTTTCTGGCAAAACCGTTAGATGATTATTATTTAATTGAAGATTAAATAGATTTGTAAGATTACCTATGGATTCAGGAAGGGAACTTAAGGTATTATTATCTAAAATTAACTCACCTAGGTATTCTAATTTTCCAATAGATTCGGGAAGTTCGGTTAGTTTATTATTTCTTAAATCAAGGTAGTGCAAATAGTTCAAATGATGAATTGTTTTCGGTAAAGACTTTAAAGCTTTATTGTTAATCATGAGTCCAGTGATATGATTGCCCATAATAACATAACTAAATTTACCTGAACCTGGTTTTAAATTACTATCGAAAGAGATGTCTTTATCCCATTTAGGAATTTCCCCAACTTGATGTTCTAACTCCATTAAAACATCGCATTCTTTTTCTATCAATGGCTCCCCGTGATATTCTTTCATATTAGAAGCCTCTGTCTTTTGATCCTTAAATATTGAGAAAACTCGATCTCTCTCTTTTATGAATTCTTCCTGACGTTCCATTCTAAGCTTTGCTCTTTCTTGTGGAGTTAGATCATTATATGTGCTTGGTTCCTCTCGGGCCTGTTCAAAGCTTCTCTTAAGTTCCCCCAAAATTTCCTGCCTTATGGTTGGATGCCGATCCTTAGGGTAATTATTAAGTTCCCCCATGATCTCCTTCCTTAGTCCCACTGGTTGTTTACTTAGTGCAGGAGATTTTGCTCGAATATCTTCCATTCGAGTTCGGAAATAAGTTCGGATAATGTCAATAACTGCATCAGAATAATCTGACCAGACTCCTGCAATAATGTCCTCATTCAAGCATTCAAGCCAAAAGTTCGGCAAAGAAACTACAATTTTAGTCCTGTTAGTTGAAGTGTTTTTAGTAGTAGTAATAGTAGTGGGTCTTCCCATGAGATCCCACTGTTTTGCAGCCGAAATTGTACCATACGAGCATTTTTCAGCAATCACAATTGATTTCTGAGTTTCACCCTTAGCAAGACGCATAAGAATTCGTTCATACTTTTTCTTATCAATTTTTCGTGTCATGATATTTTCTCCCACTACTAAAAAAGTAATTTTTATATTTAAATCTACGCTATTTTTGAAATATAAATAGTAGTATAATAGTAGCAGATTATTTTTACCAAGATAATAAATTAAAACCGAATTTTTAAAAAAAAAAGAAAAACACTCATGATTATAGTTGTTAAAAGGTGTAGAAATGGAAGTAAATAACACAACAAAAATATTGCCAATATTGGATAAATATCCTAATGTCTATGATGAGATCTATAAGCTGAATCCGAAAGTAAAACGGCTGAAAAATCCGATTGCTCGTAAAACTATAGGTAAAAAAGCGACGATAAAGTGGGTATCAGATTTATTGAATATCCCAATTGAAACACTTATTGCCATAATTAAAAAAGAAGTTCAGTCGAGTAGCGGAGATCTGACTTATGAAGAACGTAAAGTTATGTTAAAAGATATTCTCTTAAAGATACACGAAGGTGGGGAATTTGAAGAACTCAAGGGAATGTTTAAAGAAGCTGTGGGAGATATCACCGCTCCTGAAATTGGTCAATTAGAGCAAGAATTAATTGATGAAGGTGCGTTAGAGATAAAGGATATCGCCAAATTAAGTGACTTACACGTGGCTCTGTTTAAGGAATCTTTGGATGAAAAACCAGATTTTGACACAATACCAGGTCATCCTGTCCACACATATCTCCAAGAGAATCTTGAAATAACCAACCTTGTTCGACAAGTCAGGACAGCACAGGGTGAAGAAAAGCTAAGTTTATTCAAGCAATTGGCTCAAGTAGAAGTTCATTACACTCGAAAGGAAAATCAAGTATTTCCCATACTTGAAAGAATTGGGATTTCCGGGCCTCCTCAGGTAATGTGGGCAGTACATGATAAGATAAGAGCTAGTTTAAAAACTGAGAGTTTAGATGAGATTGAATCTGTATTAGAAAAAGTCGAGGACATGATATACAAAGAGGAGCATATTCTTTTTCCAATGATATTGGAAGGATTCGAGGATTCGGACTGGGTGAGTGTTCGGGAAGGTGAAGAAGAGATTGGATATGCTTTTGGAGTTACCCCAGGAACCACATGGAAGCCGATCTCAGCTAGTGATATTCACAAACCTGCAGAAACTAAGGCTACAGAAGGCAAACTTAGCCTTGATGTTGGAAACCTGTCTCCAGAACAAATTAATATAATGCTCAAGACACTTCCGGTAGATCTTACATTTGTTGATGAAAATGACCAAGTTGCCTATTATTCTGACACTGAAGATAGAATTTTTCCAAGAAGTAAGGGAATCATTGGAAGAGCGGTGCAAAAATGTCATCCCCCGAAAAGCATTCATGTCGTAGAGGATATTTTGAAAAAATTTAAATCTGGTGAAGAGAATGTAGCAGAATTTTGGATACAAATGGACGGAAATTTCATAATGATTCGTTATTTTGCTATGCGGGATGAAGATGGCAAATATGTAGGCACGTTAGAAGTTTCTCAGGAACTTTCACGTTTAAGAGGACTTGAAGGAGAGCGTCGATTAGTTCAATGGTCTTAAGATAGATTTTGATTTAAGTATTTATTATAATAAATCGTCAAGATTTTTCCAAAGTAATACTCAATATTTTTATCTTTTTTTTCATTAAGTTATTTTATGTCAGACAATTTAGAGCCAGTTCTATGGGAAAATTATGAAATTGGTCAATCAGCATCATTTACAAAAACGATCACTGAAGAAGATGTGATGAAATTTGCTGAAGTGACTGGAGATTACAATCCAATCCATGTAAATCCTGAATATGCAAAAACTCAGAT
>JAEOTL010000546.1 GCA_016839845.1 Promethearchaeota archaeon | reverse complement strand
TTCCCCCCATAACCTTTTCCTTGAAACTCTTGTGAAACACCGATCACAAAGAGATATATATATGGGCCAATATCAAGATTTTTCTTTACTTCTTCTATAATTTCTATGTTTTGTTCCATCATCTTTCTGAATTTCATTAGTTTCAGAGACAGGAAAAACCCCCCGCTTAAAAAAATTCTTGGGACTGTCATATCAGCATTTTCATAGGGTAAAATGCACATAACTCCTTCAAAATTCTCAGATGGTGCGAAAACCTCACCATACTTTACACAAAATTTGAGCATTACTTTAAACTGGATACGTCGATGTTTATCTTCTTTAAATACTCTTTTCATTATTGGATCTTCGGTATATGCACTTACAAGTACATCTGCAGCTTTATTAATGTCTTTTTTACTTAATTTGTATAATTCACTCATTAATGACATGATGAAAAAGGCAGATGTGGTAAAATAAAAACCTTGCTATAATAATTCACTTATAAGTTCAGCGATATCCTTCAATTCAAGCCCCTTTTCTCCGGCATCATTGGAGAAGGATTCTTTACATAAGGGACAAGCAGAAACAAGGATATCTGCCTTTACAAAAGTAGCCTCATCAGTTATCCTGCTCCCCATTTTATTGGCTTTTTTAGGATTAGTTAGTTTGTATCCTCCCCCAGAACCACAACAGAGAGCTTTCTCACGCGTAGCGAACATCTCAAGTACATTAGAATCAGTAACTTGCTTAAGTACATTTCGGGGGGCATAATAAATTTCCATATCCCGCCCTAAGTGACAAGGATCATGATAGGTCAGTTTTTTCGTAATTGACTTCTTTAGCTTTAGTTTCCCCTCATCAAGCAGTTTCTCGATGTATTCTGTATGATGTAAAACTTCGACATCAAGTTTTGTACCCCACTTTGTATACTCCAGTTTAAGAGCTCTTGCACATCCTGGACAGGATGCAATTACAGTCTTGACACCAATTGCATTAATGGACTTTGCGTTATGTTCCGACATCTCCCTAGCTCTATCCCAAAGTCCTAATTGGTATGCGGGTAGGCCGCAACACCATTCTTCTCCTTTTAGAACAGCATATTTCACTCCAACAGCTTCAAGAATTTTAATCATAGCTCGCGGGATCTCTTGTCTATCATAACTGCTAAGACATCCAATAAAATAAATAACTTCTGCATCTTTAACATCTCTGTTAGCAAGAGAAATGCCTTTAAATCGTTCTTCTAAAGGTTTTCTATAAGCATTTTTGAGATTGTTCAAGCTCTCATCGACACTTATAACACTTTCCGGGGCTAATCCTTGATTTACCACATCAGCTCTTGCTGTGGTCATGATTGTAGGGATATCTTGTTTAGAGGCGCACCATTCGCTACAAAGTCCGCAAAGGTTGCAATGAAGTATAGTTTCCGCGGAGATTTCATCCCACTCCAAAAACCCTCGACGCACTAGTTCAACAAGATGAACTCTGGGTTCAGGAGCATCCTCTTCCCTTCGTGTATAATAGTGTGTGGTGCACGTTGCCTTACACATCATGCAATATAAGCAATACCAAAGATCATCCGAAATATCATCTAATAGGGATTTAACCATTTTTTATAGAAATTAATCTTATTATTAATTATTTATAGTAGTATACGTAAACAGTAATAATCTTTTATATTTTCTTTACACAAAAATCTTATTCAGATTAGGTTAGATCATTAGCTTCAAAAGTTTTTGTTTAGTAATAATATCTTTTATTATTCTTTCAAAATATTATTTATTACTAAAAATATTTTTTTTCGAATTAGAATGTATTACAAGAGCGTAACCTGATGGAATTCTTTGTGGATAGTCCATATCTTTTTTTACTGCATTAAATGATAATTTGTTATATTCATGAGATTTTATAATACGCATATTTCCTAATTTTTTTCTTCCTGGTTCAGTAATATATTTATAGGCTACATACCTACAATGTTTTCCTCCAAGATTAAATAGGATTGAGTATGAAAAATCTTTAAATAGTCTTACAATCTTTGAAATTGTTCTTGGCGTATATTGTCTTACACCATGAAAACGAGTGATTGGTAAGGAAGCTCTTGAAGGTAACACGTGAATTTGAATGGCATTTCTTCTTGAAGAGGATATGTAATCTCTTATTTGCTTAAAAAATGTCAAATCTTCTTCGAAATGTTCAACCGCTGCCTGTGTGACAAAAAAGTTTGTTTCATTTGGGATTAAATCAGTGAAATGTCTACCATCAAATTTAATGAATTGAAAGAAAGAATACTTTTTTTTTAAATTGATCCAATTATCATTCGTTTTAATATCCAAGCCTACATAGCTATTAATATTATTCATGCTATAATTAACAAATTTCTCCCCATAATACCCTGAACCACATCCTATATCTAAAACATTTATGCCATTCAATTCTCTCTTTATTAAATCCCATGGCAAATTAATCCAAAACAATTCAGAAAATTTTCTACCAGGAGAATACGTAATACGACACTTTGGCCAATTTTTTTTTAAATTTTTATCTTGAAAACTACGAATCTCTAGACTTTTATCAACTTTGTAATAAGGAAATAAATTATTTATCTTATTTAATAAATAATAAAGCATTTTTAATGGAAGATTTAATCCTCTATCAGCACTAAGAATGTGAATGGAAGTTGTTTTGTTCAATTTTGAAAATTTTGAAAAGAAGCTTAACTCTAATCTTTGCCCATAACGGTCAAACAATTTTTTGAAGAGAATCATACCAATATCAGCTGTTTAACTATATTTAAGAATGAATCTTCGAGAAAAAGATCATTTCTAGTATTTTTGCAATTTTATACTCCCCGAAAAGAGGAAATTTATTTCGAATATTTATATAAATCATTAATTCTATGTTTTAGCAGGATTTTATGCTTCTACTCTATTATTCAATCAAAATATTATAGATTTTAATAATTAAAAAGGATTATGTTGTACGTCCGCATTTATTTCATCTCAAAACCTAAGTTACCCGGATTCATAATGTTATTAGGATCAAGAGCATTCTTGATGGCACGAAGAGCCTCAAATCCCCCTTCACCCCATTGTCTCGTCATTTGATTACCATAAAGCCTACCTACTCCATGATGATGTTGAAAAGCTCCACCATATTTGTAGACAGGTTCTAGACATATGGCTTGTGCCGTAAAATATGCCTTCCCTAGTTCCACTGGATCATCTGGCAAATCCCAGATGTATACCATTGGATACATCATTGTCGCAGTTTTATACCAATGTGAGAAGTGACCATAAAGGATTGACTTAGGATAGGCTTTCTTGAGCGCTTTACTGGTTTCTTTCCAGATTTGACTAATATATTTCATAGGAACAATAAAATCAAATACCCCTCCCGTATGGGGTGTATCTTCAGAAAAGAATTCTGATTGTCTTGTTGGTCTACCAAATCCTTTATAATAATCATCAAGACTATGATCCCACCAAAATTGTCCCTCTTCAAATCCAAGATCAACAGCCCCATGCTCTTGAAGGATTTCCCATGCCCACTGATGCAGAAGATCTACAAGTTCTGCTTTTCCATCGAATCCATAAATTAAATAACAGCAACCCGGCAAGTTTTCTAGTTGTTCTCTGGAAAGTGGTGTTACTAGATGATACTTGAATAATTGACTGTTAGTTTCGATGGGATCATAAAGTCTAGCCATACATGGATTAAAATCCTCTTGCATGATCTTTCTCATTGATTCGAATCCTTTATCAAGGTCTGGCAGAAGTACAGATCTGAAAATTCGCTTCTCAGGTTTTGGGTATATTTTGAGGGTAACCTCCGTGGTGACACCGAGTGTACCGCCCATCCCTATAAAAAGATTATTGAAATCAGGACCAACGGCATGACCAGGAACTTTTGGTGTGTCAATCAACTTACCATTGGGTAGTACAACCTTCATGCCAAGAACCATTTTCTCAATTTTTCCATATTTCGTTGACAATCTACCTGCTGAACGATCTCCTATAAAACCACCAATGCATGAACAGAAATAGGAGGCAGGGTAGTGCTCAAGTTCAAACCCTCTTTTATTCAACTCATTTTCTAAATTAAATACATAGATACCTGCCTCAACAGTCGCAGTATGAGAGATCTCGTCAATTTCAATAATTCTGTCCAGTTTTTTCAAATCTAAAATGATTCCTCCACTTGGCGCGGTAATTCCAAGACCACTCCCACCAGAATAGGGTACTATTGGAATGATATATTGATTTGCTAGCTTGACAACCTCCTGTACTTCCTCTGTCGTTTCAGGATAAACAGCAAAATCAGGCATTATAATTACGTATGTCCCTTTTGCTACCGTGGTACGTCTAAGGGGAATACCCCCTGGTAGCTGCGAATACTTATAGGAGAATAGTTGGGATTCATTAATTACAAGATCCTCTTCTCCTACAATTTTCGAGAGAGCCATGTGAATTTCTTGACGCTTAGCATCAAGCTTTGGATGCCTTCTCAAATATGAGGTAAAGGAAAGCTTAAGATTTTCTTTTTCAATTATCTTGTACGATGTCAAATCTCTCGTCTTTTTGGTTCTATTTTAATTTAAGAATAATTATAAAAGTTAATTATCCTTCTTAAAAAAACTAAAGTAAATGAATACAATTTTAGTAATAGAGAGATAGAATTAAATGAGCTCTCAAACTAATTTTAATTAGATTTGTAACAGTTTCGAATATTTGAGGGTGTAAACTATTCAAGAACCTAGAGATATAAAATATTGTTTTTATGCTCTTATTTTTATCATATCTCTAGTCTTTTTGATGACTCTACCCCATTTGATCTTCAAAAATTTTTTTCATTTTGATGGGGAAGAAGATAGGTTTTATGTTTTCAATGTTGGGACAATTAGTTCTGTGGGTGATTGGGATCCCGCTATAAATGATGGAGATAATATTTTTTGCCAATACTATATAAAAAATTGTCTAGAATCCTTAATTTGGGTACCGAGAAATTCATTAGATCCTAAACCTTTTCTAGCAAGCTCTTGGGAATTCGAATATTGGGAAGAGGAAAATAATTCAAAAGGATTTATAAACAGAGGGGGTATCAAAGCAATTAATATAATCCTCCGAGAAAGCGTTAAATTCCATGATGGATCCAACTGGAATGCTTCTGTAGCAAAATGGAATATCGATAGGTTATTTATTATCTCGGGGAATTTAACTGGAAATGGTGATCTTAGAAACATTAGGTCATTCTGGCATAAAGTTGAAGATAGAAAACCATACTTTACATTAAGTTGGAATATGTCAGAATATGATGCTGACGGAACAAGTTTTGCACCGGAACAATACGCAGGATATATAATCGACGACAATTCAACTATCTACAACCCAAATCCTTATGGTGGAACCGAACCTGTGACCGGGTTACCCACACACTATGCTCCATATGATATGTATCCGGTTATAAGACAGGTAAAAGTTGTTGATGATAATCAATTTGGAGGTGAAATTAGAATTGAATTTAATGATTGGAATAGTAATGGTATTTTAACACTTCAATATCCAATGATTTCCATGAAAATGTATCAGAACTATTTTGATAAAGGGATTTATGGATATGACAATGATATAATGGATCCAAAAAATCCAACTATAGTCTCCCATATGGTGGGATCAGGTCCTTACATGTATGTAGAGCATGATGAGACAGGTATACCACCAGGCGGTTATATGTTAAAAAATGAAAATTATTGGAATAGAACTTCTCTTGAAGCAGAAGGATGGTTTGATATAGACAAATTAGAAATTATAAATTTCCCTGCGTGTCAATTAGGAAGAGATGCTTTAGAAACCGCTATGCTCACGCATGCAATATATTATTATATCGATGATAGTCAATACTTTTCACTCGATTATGATAAAATAATTGACAATCCAAATATTGGGATTTTAGAAATAGGAAAGAGTGAGTATATTACTCAAATTGCATTAAACTGTATTAATGAAACATGGTGGAGTTGGGGCTCACCCTATAATTATCGAGACAATATAAGTATTTTATATAGTGATAAAGAATTTCCAGGGGGTATCCCTCGAGCATTGCGCAAAGCAATGGCTTATGCTTTTGATTATAACGAATATATTAATAGAGGAATGAATGGTCGAGCAATAAGAGCAGATGGAATACTGGGATCTGGGAGTTTATACTATAATTCTTCTATTCCTTTCGCGAATTACAATCTCACAAAAGCAAGAGAAATTCTACTTACGACTGTAGATGATCCTAATACTTTCACATATTCCCAAGATGTCTATAATTATAGTAAACGATGTGCGGAAAGAAATTTGACCCAAAATAGCTTAGACGCAGAATGGAGGCAGATTTCCATCTCAAATCCTATTTTTACAATTAACTTCTATTATGATTGGACCTACTCAGATTTAAGGATTATACTAGAAGATTGTCTCAGGGATATAGGAGTGGCATTAAATTTTACTGAAATTGATGATAATACACAATATAACGACATTTTGAATTGCTATTGGATTAACACATTCAATGGAAACAACTCAATTTGGTCGGCAAATGCATGGGTTATAAACTATCACATGTCAGCTACTATGCCTGGGAGATCAATTGAGCAAAATTATAGAGATCCTAATATCGGATCCTGGCGAATGGATCCGTGGGCGCCAATGACGGACTCAAATTTTGATTGGTTTCCTTTTTGGAACTTAGTTTTCTGCTATGATGAAGACATTGATGACTGGTTAGAATGTATTTGGTTTTCCAATGCATCTGGTAAAGCTAATTGGTTAAATAAAATAGCAAATAAAGTTCAGAATGAATTATACCCAATGCTCTATATTTCACAAGGGGTAAGTACATCTATTCTTTGGAAAGATTGCGAAATGAATTTAAATCGCGGACCCGATTTTTTTGTATATTTTAAATTCGAATTTTTATCATAGCATTAAATAAAATCAATTGTTTTTTCAATATACTCCATATATTCCCTTATTTCTTGTTGCATCTTCTTTTCATCCCACTGATATTCAATTGCAATAATATCGGTCACAATTTTTGCGGCATCAGATTGTTTACGATGGTCTATAAACAAGCTCATTTCAGTTCTTCTACGGAATATATCTATTAAATGGGTTGTTAACTCATACCGCAGCACGTATATGATCTCTGCTTTGATGAAATCGTTACCATCTACAATTCGTTCCCCCAAACTTGGTTCTTTTTCAACAATCTTTACTATTTCAATAGCCCCAAGACCGTATTGCTGATAAAGATGGTGAGTTATCTTATTATCTAGCTTAGCAGTTGATTGCCTGAGATACTCTTGCCATTCTTCTAGTCTTAATCCGATTAGGAATTCTTGTTTAGAAAATCCTTTTGCACGAGAAATATCAGTAAAAATACCCTTTTCGATAACAATGTCAAATAGATCTTCTGCCATCTTTCTCCAAGTGGTTAATTTTCCTCCAGCTATTGAAAGCAAGCCATTTTTATTGAAAAAAATTAGGTGTTTTCGGGATACTTCTATCTCTGACTTCCCGATCTCTTTAACTAAAGGCCTGACTCCAGCATAAGTTGCGACAATATTTTCATATCCCACCTTAGCATTGGGGAAAACGTTTCTCACGGAATTAATGAAGTAATCTGCATCCTCTTTATTGCAGAAAGGATCAGCTAAGTCTCCCTCAAAATCGGTGTCGCTTGTACCAACTATACAAAAATCACCTCGTGGCAATATAAAAATTCCCCGATTATCTGATACGGAGGGTATAATTACTGCATTTTCATTTTGTATATGTTCTCTTCTGTAAATTAGATGGACGCCCTTAGTTGGTCTAATTAAGGGTTTAGGTACATTTTCAGGGTAATTATTAAGTAGATTATCACACCAAATACCTGTAGCATTTATAATTAATGTCCCTTTAATACTAAAATTGGTGTTATTTTCTAGATCTTGGCATTTAATCCCTGTAATCTTTTCTTTTTCAGGAGTGTACCCGATAACTTTGCAATAACTTATTACATCAGCGCCTCTGATCACAGCCTCCTTCAAAGTTTCTATTGTTAATCGAGCATCATCCACATTGGTATCATAGTATATTGCCCCACCTTGATTCACCTTGTCTTTAATTTCAGGTTCTAGTTTTTGCAGTTCTTCTGCTGAGAACCATTGAAATTTCTTGAAATTTTTAAATTCTTGTCTATCATCACTTAATGAATCATAAAGTGTTAATGCTGATTCTATCGATTGTCTCGGTTGAGGTTTATCTTTCCAACTCGCCCACAGAAACGGTACGGGTCTAATTAAATGAGGAATGTGAGCTCTCATCCAGTTTCTTTCAGTTGTTGCCTCTTTAACCAAATCAAATTCCCCATAGGCAAGATATCTGAGTCCCCCATGAGCTAATTTTGAGCTTCTAGAAGAAGTACCTGCTGCAAAGTCTTGCATCTCAATTAAGCCTACTTTTAATCCTCTCATCGCAGCTTCTCGTGCAACACCTGCTCCTGTAATACCTCCACCTATGATCAACACATCGTATTTAGTATTCTGCAATTTTTTAATAATGGTGTCTCTATGTGTGAAATTCCACGTTTTTTCAAATAATTTCTCCTCTAGATCCTTCATAATTACCATTTTCTAACAGCTCTTTTTTAGAAGTATATTTTTATAGTAAGAAATGTGATAACATATTAAATTTAACCTTTAGATTTAATTTTATGTTTTAATACCCATTTTAAATGAGCTATTCATGAGTGAATTAGCATGCGTCTTTGATGTTGGTACAACTGGAGCCAGAACCATTATATTTGATGTTAATGGGAAGCTAATAGCAAAATCTTACGTAGAGTATGTTATTCCAAAACAACCCTATGGAATATCAGAACAAGATCCTTTAATATGGTGGAATGCAGTAATAAAAACTTGTAATGATGTGGTAAAAAAAATAAATATCAATGATATAATAGGAATCGCTGCTTCATTTCAAAGACAAACTGTGACTTTTTTGGATAAAATAGGGGAGGTATTGCATCCCGCTTTGACTTGGATGGATGGGAGAGAAGAGACTAGTACGAAAGATTGGTTTAAAGAAGAGGGAACAAGAAGAACTATTCCAAAAGTTCTCTGGATTAAAAAAAATAAGCCAGAGGTTTTCAACAAGTTATCAAAGATAGCGCATGCGGATACTTATATTTATCATAGATTATGTAATGTAATGGCAACTGATCCTGCTAATGGTGTAATGGGAATTTTAAATTATGACACATTAAAATGGGATGAGAATTTAGCAGAACGTTTTGAAATCCCCATTGATTTATGGCCGGATGCCTATTTTTATGGAGATTATCTAGGAGAACTATCTCAAACAGCCGCAAATGAATTAGGATTAAATAAAAATGTTCCGATCTTCATGGGGGGAGGAGATCAACAATGTGCTGCATTGGGATTAGGAGTTATCGAGGAAGGACAAGTTAAAATTACTACGGGAACTGGAAGCTTTATTGATTATGTTACTGATAAACGAATAAAACCATCTGAGACCGCTCCCATTTTTTCTTATCCTTCTGTTATCAGAAACAAGTGGCATATTGAAGGGTCAATTATTGGAGCAGGTACTATGCTCAAATGGTTTAAAGATAATTTTTCTCAATTGCAAGTTGATAAAAGCTCTAAAGAGAAGAAAAATGTTTATGACATTTTAGCAGAAGAAGCTTCAACAATACCTCCTGGTAGTGAAGGTTTAATGTTTATACCTCTATATATGTGGAGAAAAGGAACCATTCATGGGATTGGATGGAACCATACGAGAGCTCATTTCATACGTGCTATTATGGAATCGGCTTGTATGGGTGCTCAAATGTGTCTTCAAATCCTAGAAGCTGTAGGAGGAAGTAAAATATCTGAAGTACGGGCTGATGGAGGTGCTATGAATAGCCATTTATGGGCACAAATTCTTGCAGATGTCACTTCAAAAAAGATTTTAATCCCAGAAGTCAAAGATTCCGCTGCTTTAGGTGCTGCAATTTTGGTGTTTCACAATTCCAAGAGATATGGAAGTTTGAATAATGCAATAACTAATATGATAAGATTCACTGAATTTAAAGAGCCGATCGAACAAAATATAGGTATATATAAAAAACTAACTAATATCTTTATACAAACACTCATCGATATTGATCAGAAAAAAAGAGTAACACGAGATTTATAATTCTTAGCCTTGGATTGTATAGCTGTTTAACAAAAAAAAAATAAAGAATTTGTAAGTTCTCACTTATTTTTTTCTTCTGATTATAAAAACGCTGATAGCCAGGATAGCACCAATTATACTCCAGATTATAGCAACCCACATCCAGGTTAAAGTATTCCCTGGGAAGAACGGATAAAAGATCCATAGAAGTACCAAAATAACTGCCCAAAAGACTCCAATAATTTGCTCATTTCTTCTACTCTCACTCATGAATATTATTGTCCCAACGACACCACCAATGATACTCCAAATTATTGCTAGCCACATCCAAAAAAATATATCTCCTGGCCAATATGGATAGGTCACCCACAAAAATACTAAAATAACGAGCCAAATTATTCCAATTGCTTTTTTGATTTTTTCTCCTTCAACCATTTTCTGACCACCTATTTAATAGTAATATTACATTAAATCTCATTTTATTTAAATCTAATATTAACAAGGCATTTGAGAATTATGTAAATAATAAATAAAATTTACCATTTAACTTTTTGATAACTATACATTTACTACGATATTTTAAACTATTAGGGAGGAAATTAATTCATGAAGGCTGTTATAATTGGCTCTGGAATTGCAGGATTAACTATAGGAGCATATTTGGCTAAAGAGAATTATGATGTTATAATTTATGAACAATTCTCAAAAATCGGAGGAGTGACGGCAACAATTCATCAAGATGGATATTCTTGGGATATTGGTCCGCTTCTTCTAGAAGGTTTTGCACCCTACGAAAAATTTGGTAAAACATTGATCGAGTTGGGAATTTATGATGATATTGAATTAATTCAAGAGGATCGTGGCCAATCTTTTCCAGATTTTCAAGTTTGGAAACCAAATGAATATCAAGGTCCTTATTGGAGACGAGAATATTTCAAAGAATTATTTCCCGAAGAAAGTGAGGGGCTTGATAAGTATTATGAATTCTATGATAAGATGATGGCTCTTTCACATCTAGGAAATCAATTACCATTTGTAAAAGGAATTAAAGCATTAGGAATGAAATTAAAACTCTTCCTTAAATTTTTGAGGATTAAGAAATTTAGCACTTGGAGTGGTGCACAAATAACAGATCATTTCTTTAAGAGCGAAAAATTAAAAGCGGTGTACTTGGGTATTTTGGCAGACATGGTTGTGAAGCCCAGTGAATTTCAAGGATTGGGTGTGCCATTCACCAATGTTGAGACAGCATTTGATAAACGAATTCCTATAGACTTTAAAGGGGGTAAATTTCCAGTTTATCATTATATCAAAAATGGGTGCGGTGAACTGGTTAAGGCTTTAGCAGATTTAATTGCCAAAAATGGAGGAAAAATTCATCCTAATACTAAAGTTGTTAAAATAATTGTAGATAATAATAATGTGAGTGGTGTGAAGCTTGAAAATGGTGATATTAATAAGAGTAGTCTAGTTATTGCAAGTGGCGGGATGTTCAATACTTTCTATAATTTAGTTGGAAAAGAAAAATTACCAGAGGATCTAATTAATAACATAGAAAGTATCAAATTAATGGAATCAGTATTCATGGTTCATCTAGGGATTGATTTTGATCCATCACGGTTTCAGAAAGCGGCTTTGTGCTATTATTATCTTACATATGATATCGAAGGAGCAATTGAAAAGATGAGAGAGGGATACTATCATGAAGGTGCTGAAGGATTTTTGATTTACATACCTTCAATGCATTCTCCTGAAATGGCGCCCCCTGGAAAACATGCTATAACTATTTACACGGTAGGGCCACATAAATTAAAAGAAGGAACGTGGGATGCAAAACGAGAGGAATTTGCTGACAAATTAATAATGGAAGCCGAAAAGATTATTCCGGGTCTTTATGAGGGATCAGAGACAAAGGTCATTATGACTCCCGATGACTTTAAAGAACGTATAAATGTTATTCGTCATTCTTTTGGAGGTACAGCTCCTGTTTTAGAACAAAATAATCCGCCTCATAAAACACCGATTAAAGGATTATATTATATAGGTGCTTATAGTGAATCCGGAGGTGGAGTAACAGGAGCTGCTATAGGGGGCAGAAATGTTGCTAAAATGATAATGAAAGACCTCAGGTCTTTAAAAATATTCCATCCGGATTATTGGTAACTCTAATGTTTATAATGGATTAAAGGGTAATTTTTTGTGTAAATTCTAGGATGTTTTTAAGATAATATAATTTTATATTAATCAATACCAAATCGAGTATCTTAAGATGCCAAAACAAAAGGTTAAAGATATTGAGATGTATTATGAAATCACTGGAGAAGGGGATCCTTTATTATTAATTCACGGTTTAGGATCAAGTATACGTGATTGGGAAGAACAAATTCCAGTTTTTTCTAAAAAATTTCAGGTTATTGCTGTTGATTTGCGAGGTCACGGAAAAACAGATAAACCTAAAGGCCCCTATAGCATAAAGATGTTTGCTGAGGACATAGCTGAATTATTAAATAACCTGGAAAATAAGCAAGTTAATATTTTAGGAATTTCTTTAGGAGGAGGGGTTGCGCTTCAATTTGCTGTCGACTACCCTGATTTTGTAAAAAGCCTTATAATTGTAAATTCAACTTCAGAGGTAAGAGTGGATTCTTTTAAGCAAAAAAGGGAGTTTATTAAGCGAACTTTTATCATAAAATTAGTTGGAATGAAGAAAATGGGGGAAGTCCTTGCTCCTAGATTATTCATTAAACCTGAGCAAGAAGAGAAGCGAATTAAATTAATAGAAAGATGGGCTGAAAATGATAAGAAAGCATATCTCGCAGCATTGTATACCCTCAAAGGGTGGAGTGTTCAAGATAAACTAAATAGTATTTTAAGTCCGACTCTAGTGATTGGTTCTGATGAGGATTACACTCCTAGCTCGATTAAGGAAGAATATACTGCGCTGATCCCTAATGCAAAATTTGTTGAGGTTGAGGATGCCAGACATGCTCTTCCTATGGAAAAACCCGAAGAATTTAATGAGATAGTTATGAAATTTCTCTTAGAGCACTCTTAAACATCAAACTTAACGTGTTAAAATTATATGACAGAAATTGACCTTGATCTGAAAGGAAAGGAATACCTTGAGATGGCATTTGACAGGTGTATTAAATGTAGTACCTGTAAATATGGGTATAAGAATTTTGAGAAGAGCTGTCCTTCGGGTGAAAAATTCCTATTTGAATCCTATTGGCCATCAGGAAGAATAAGGACAATCAGAGGTGTACTTCTTGGTGATTTAGAATGGAATGCGGAGTTAATGGATCCCATTTTTGCGTGTACAACCTGCGGGGCATGTATGGATGCATGCCAAGCACCTCATGGCGATTATATCGTTGATATGATTGAAGCTTTAAGAGAATTGGCTGTAAAAAACATTGGTCCTGCAAAAAATCAAGAATTTTTAGTATCTCGCTGTGAGGAAAGCTGTAATCCTTATGGGGATCCTAATTCTGATAACCAAGATTTAAAAATCCAGTATAATTTGCCAGATCAAGCAGAATGGGTATACTATATCGGATGTACCTCAAATTATCGTCAAAAAAATCTACGGGATTCAACCATTAGATTCCTTAAAAAAGTAGGGATTGATTTCACACTTATAGACGAACACTGTTGTACGAGTCCTATGATAAGAACTGGACAGGTAAACATTTCAAAGGATTATATGAAGTATAACCTAGCCCAAATAAAACAAACAGGAGCCAAGAAAGTAGTGACCTCATGTGCTGGGTGTTATAAGACTTTCAAGAAAGATTTTGAAAAATTTGGGGAAGAATACGATTTTGAAGTACTGCATACATTAGAAGTTGTATCAAATCTTTTGACTAAGAATAAAATTAAATTCATAACTACATACAGCAAAACTGTAACATATCATGATCCTTGTCATCTTGGCAGACATATGGGAATTTATGAACTCCCAAGAGGTATTTACAAAGGGATTACGGGGTTAAAGTTGGTAGAGATGAAAAGAAACAGAAATTTCGCGTGGTGTTGTGGTGCGGGAGGGGGCGTCAAAATTGGGTATCCTGGATGGGCAGTTGAAGTTTCCAAAGAAAGACTTGAAGAAGCAAAGGAAACTGGAGCAACTGTAGTGTCCTCAACGTGCCCTTTCTGCAGGACAAATTTAGATGATGCAAATAGCAATTATAAGTTTGATTTGGAAATCCTAGACTTGATGGAAATAATCGATCAATTAGAAATCGAGGTTATTGAGTGAATAATATTATAAATTGAAAAGAGAGATACAAAAAAAAATAAAGTAAAAAAGCTGAATAAAAATGAGTGAAGAACTGAAGAAGTATCATGATCTTGGCAAAAGATTTGAGGAACTTTTAAGACCACAGACCTTTCCTATAGCAATAAAATTAATAAAAAATGAAGACGAAATTCCTCCTAATAGTAAACGACCGGATAGAGACTTAAAAATTCAAAACTTTATTTGTCAGAACTTTAGAATGGCTCGATCTTATGGATGGACTGTTTCTGTTACTGAAAAAGATTGTGTCTGTAGGTTAGCGCGGACAGTGTATGGATGGGATCTAATTACAGAAGAAAGTGCAAACTGGGGTAATCAATTTAATATAGGACTGTACGCAAAGGATTTAGAAACATCAAAGAAACTTCAAAAATTTATATATACATTTAATAATGAGTATATAGGGCTTGTTATCTCTCCTTTAACCAGAACTAAAATTGTTCCGGATGTTGTTCAAATATATTGTTTACCAGCACAAGCAATGCGGTTAACTCAAGCTTACTTATATATGGAAGGGGGAATGCTTGAATTTACAGATGCTGGTAGGATTGGATCTTGTCATATTGGTGTTATAAAGACGATTCAAACTGACAAACCTCAATTAGTCATATTAGGAAATGGAGATAGAATTTGGGGAGGAGCAGAAGATCACGAAGTTATGTATTCTATACCCAATAGTAAATTAGAATTGGTATTAGAAGGTTTAGTGGCAACTCATAAAGCTGGATTGAGATATCCTATTCCAAAATATATGAATTATAAACCTGGATTTCAAGCATCTTTTGCGAAAAAAGCAACGGATCGATCTGGAGGAACTTTGGTTAAAGAAAAGAAATAGAATTCTCCAATCAAGTCAAGGTGCATAAACATACTACTTAAAGAGGATCTTGAAGAAGCTAAGGAGAGAATGGAAGCATGGTGGGAGCATGAATTAATTGACCGCCCGGTAATTTCATATTTTTATCCCAAAAAAAGGGGAAAACTCGGAGGTTATCTAGATGTTATTGGTGAAGATTGGAGTCTTGCAGAAAACTTTGATGGAATTGAAGCATCCTTAGATGGGTACGAAAAACGAGCAGAACTCACCTTTTTTGGGGGAGAATCTGTTCCCTCTTACTTTCCTAATTATGGTCCAGGTATTGTATCTGCAATTTTTGGAGTTACTCCTAAGGTGGCAAGTAGAACCATATGGTTTAGCCGCCCGACAGAGCCACAAGATATCATAGGATTACTAGAAAAAGCAAAATTGAGCCAGAATAATGAATGGTATTCCAGACTATTAAAAATTACAGAATATGCTGCAGAACGAGCTGGAAATAATTATCACCTTTCAATTACTGATTTGGGTGGAGTATTGGATATTCTTTCGTCATTTTTGGGTCCCTCCAATATCTTACTTACTATGAAAAGAAAACCTGAGATTATTGATACATGTAGAGAAATTATTCTGGAAAAATTATTGAAAGTCTATGATAAGTTACAAGAGATAATTAGTAATCATTGTGATGGATGTAATAACTGGCTTAACGTGTGGTCTCGGAAAAGATATTATACTGTTCAATGTGATTTTAGTGCAATGTTAAATCCAAAGTGGTTTAAACGATTCGCACTCCCGGATATAATAGCCCAAATAGAACATATGGATTGTGCTTTATATCATATGGATGGCCCTAATCAGATTAAGTATTTGGATGATCTGTTAAATATCCCTCAATTAACAGGAATTCAATGGGTACCGGGATTGGGAAGAAGTCCACAAGGTGCAGATGAGTGGATAGACTTGTATAAAAAAATACAGAATGCTCACAAAAATGTAGTAATTGACGCTCCTGCTGAATTTGTTCCCCACTTGTATAAAATACTTGAAAATAAAGGACTCTTTGTTCGTACCTTTTATAATTCAGAAAGAATTTCAAACATTTATTTACCTAGTTTTATTGGTGGTGAAGAAGGTGCGATTATATTTGAAATAGTTAACTGGGCAAAAAAACAAGGTAAAAATAACGTCACAAGAGAAGATGTAGAACTTTTATTAAATTCAAAAAATAGAGAATTTGATAGTAGGCTAAAAAGAAATCTCCTTAAAGAGACTAATAGTGCTATGAAAGAAAAACTCTACTTTGGTTAAAAATTAGATAAGAAAAGAAAAAAGAATTAAGGTCTAGAAACCCAGTTCTAGGAGTTTTTGCTTGTTTTCTAAGACTTTTTCTGGTGTTAAGGGGTAAAATTTCCAAAAAATCAGAGTTCCTATTACAAGTATAATCATTGGGACAATTCCCGCCAATAATTGCACCCCGAAAACTACCAAACCAATATCATCAGCAGTAGCAGCCATGGTAGCATAATCAGCAATCCCTGCAACAAACCCGGTAGCTGTATGGGTTATGGCAATAATCAGTTCATCTATGAAAGCAGTTAATCTGTGAAGAACTGAAGAAAATCCTGCAAGGACTCCTTTCTGATTCTTCCCTGTTCTTACCACATAATCATCCATAACATTCGCTTCGATGACAGGGAAGAAAAAGGACCACATTGCGCCCATACAAAATCCCGCTATAAACATAACAATTAGGAACCCCACAAAATCCGTGACAAAAGACAAGGGTATCAATGAAGCAGCAAGGACTAAACCTCCGATTGAGAGTGTCTTTTTTGTATCACCCGTTCGTCGCAAAACAACGAACCTCCAGAAAGGTATTGAAATCAGAGCCCCAGTAAGTAATGCTGCAAAAATGAAGGTTAACATATCAGGCGTCCAGCGAAGTGCGAAATTTAATAAGTATATAGCATTACCGGTCATCAAATTTGTAGCAGTATGAAAAGCTAATATTCCAATGAAAAAGAATATGAAACTCTTTTGTTTATAAACTTCCTTTGCTCCTTTAAATAAACCCATCCTTTTGTATTCGGAGGAGTAATATCGATCAATTACAACTTTATCCTCTCTCATCCCGGGGAGGAAAAGCACTGCACTTACTAATGCAATGACAGCTATTAAAGCTCCCATGAATGCAAAATCACTTCGCCCTCCCGCTCCCAGAAAAAGAGGAGGTATTAGCATTCCAAGTGCTTGAGCGATCATATCAAAAAAAGCAAAAAATCCGGAGAGAGTTCTTCGTTCTCCCTCCTTTCTAAACAAATCCGGTCTAAGAGCAGAAATGTTTACAACAACCAGAGTTCCAAACGTGTCAAAAAGAAATAAAGACGCTAAGAGCCAGAAAAAAACTGACCAATCACTTGAAGTTGCCACATCTGGAGCTGAATATAACATCCATACTGATAAACACCATGGAGCTACTCCAATGACTATCCACGGAAACCGCCTCCCCCACCTTCTTGTTAATTTTGTATTCCGGTCAAGCAAAAATCCCATAATAGGGTCATTTATCGCATCATATATTGTAAATATTACCATGGCTAATACAATAAACCATACGCTTAAACCTAAAATAGTTTCATAATAAGCAAATAGAAAGATAGCCTGAGTTGCCCCCAGAAAGGTGGCTGTGAATTGATAGGACGCATTAGATGCGAAAAACAATCTTGAGTGTCGTGATTTTTCTGTTCCTTCAATTTGAGATTCATTCATAATTCAAATTTCCTAAACTATTTTTTTTAATTAAAATTATTATTAGAATAAGTTTCGAGATAAGACTATTTATAGTTTAACACAATGGGATTATCAAAACGAGAAAGAGTTTTTAAGGCGCTTGAACTCCAAGGAGAACCCGATAAAGTTCCGATCCATTACTTTGGATTTGAACAGACTGGCCAATCTTTCCAAACGTTTAAGGATTCAGAGGAAAGAAAAGAAAACCACGGTTGGGTAAAAAGCAACATTTCTAAAGTTAGGTATTATATTACTGAACCAAGATTTTGGAACGTGGATTTATGGGGGATGGATCCCTTTGGGGAGATTAAAATAAAAGTAAGATACAGAAACGCTCCTGAAGAATTTCCTGGATGTCGCCTTAATATCATGGATGGAAGAGTATATAAAAACGTTAAACAAGTAAATACTGGATTAGAGTATTCTTGGTATGTAGATGGATATTTTAAAACCCCAGAAATCTTATTTTCATATTGGGATCAACATGGAAAACCCACAGAATTAATTAATAATAGAATTAATTATTCTCCTCAAGTATGGGAGGATTTTGTTGAAGTACTCGCACCTTATTTCTATCCAATGGCAAACTTACCAATTAACCCATCTGAAGTTTTAATTGGGGGCATCACATTTCTCCGTTTTGCTTATTATACTCGAAAAAATCCTAGCTTTCTCCATACGGTTATGGATGAATATACTAAAGTCAACATAGAGATCATCAAAAGACTAAGTGAAGCGGGTGTAGATATTGTAACCTTTGGGGATGATCTAGGTTATAAAGAAAATCAATTCTTTTCACAAAAAGTATTTCGAGAATTTATCCTTCCATATCATAAGAGAATTTATCAAGCTTGTAAAAAAAGGGGAGTTTTAGTAGTACTTCATTCTTGTGGGAAAGTAGATCCTTTTTTACCTGATTTAGCTGATGCTGGACTAAATTGCATCCAATCTCTAGAAGCAACTGCGGGAGTAGATTTAAAGGGATTAAAAGAGTCACTAGGGGATCGTTTATGTTTCATGGGAGGATTAGATTCGTCAGGTGTCCTAACTTACGGTACTCCAAAAGAAGTTGAAGAAAATGTAAGACATACCATTAATATTGCTGGTTCTGGTGGGGGATACTTCGTTGGACCCAGTCACGATATTCTAAATATTCCTTGGGATAATATCCTTGCAATGAGAGCCGCTATAGAGAAACATCGAAGTTATCCATTAAATTAATCCTAAAGAAAAGTAGTTTATCTAAAAGAATGGTTGATTTTTAATGTCAGGAATTTCAATTTTGGAGGGAAGGTTTTTTATGTATCTAACTGATTCAAACGCTTCCTTCTCATTTAATTCAAATACACAAGGGCCTTGATAGTTTAGATCCTGAATAAAGTTCATAAAATCAGGAGGAAAATGCTTTCCTGTTCCAAGCACTCCATGATCAGCAAGAGGATTATCAATATAATCTTGTAAGTGAATTTCACCTATTAAATCAAAATATTTTTTCGTTATTTCAATGAGATCATAATCCCCAGAAAATCTTCCTAATAAGTGGGCAGTATCAAGGCAAAGTTTTGTATTTAACTCCTGAATAATTTTTATTGTTCCCTCAAGGGGAAATTCAATGTTCTCAATACCAATTTTCCTGCGATCTATACCAGTTTCTTCTATAAATATGCTCAGACTTTGTACAGCAAAATCAATAAATAGATTTGTTGCCACATGACTAATTTCTGGATCTTGGATGAATTTAAGGATATCAGTCACCGTATCACCCGAAGGGTGTATGATGAACATTTCAATATCATTTTCTAGATTTTTTAAAGAATTATATGCATCAACTAAAGCGTTTACACTTCCCTCACGGATAAATTTGTTTGGACCAGCCATCTCGATACTTTGTAATGGCATATGGACGGAGTAGGTTATCCCATAATCTTTTTTGATTTGTTTTAACTCGTTAATATTCTCTCCTGTTATCTGAATTGGAAATACCTGAAAAGCATCCATTGTAATCTCACAATGATTATATCCAGCTTTAGCAACTCTTTCTATCACATCAGGAAAACGAAATGATAACAATCCTTCCAACCCCTTTTCTCTAATAACTCGATCTAAAATAAAGTTTACAGACAGTGGGGCAATTCCAAGTCTCATAGAGTAAAATCAACCTTAATATTAGTTTTTATAATAATTCATTTCTTTTCTTATAATTTACGGTAATGTAACTAAGTATTAAGACTATTGTAGAAACTTTTTTAAGAATATACTCAATATAATTTTAAGAATGAATTTATCAAAAAGAGAACGGGTAATTAGGACTTTAGAACTTAATGATAATATTGATAAGCTTCCCGTCCATTATTTAGGATTTGAAAAATCTGCTAGCTCTTATCAAATGTTCCTAAAGACTGATGAATACAGTAAATATAAAACAATGGTGGGACATAATTTTTCAAAAGTGAAATATTGTTGGGCTGGAGACATCACTGAATTGAGATACTGGAATGTCGATTGTCATGCGATGAGCCCCTGGGGTGCAAAAATGTATAAAGAAGTCATGACTTATGCTCCCCCAGAACATCCTGATTGTATTCTTAGTGCTACTGATGGAAGATTATGGAAATTTGTTAAACAACCAGACACAGGTATAATGTATATGTGGTATTATGATGGATATTTTAAGACTCCTGAAATAGTGCACTCTTATTGGGATAAATTTGGGAAACCCAGCGATCATATCAATGAGAGATTAAACTATACACCCCAGATTTGGGATGATTATGTAGAAAGTCTAAAAGAATATTTATATCCAATGGTGTGGTGTCCAATAGCTATCCACGAATCATTATTTGAAGGTTTAACCATGAGTCGGGTGGCTTATTATATCAGAAAAAATCCCCAGTTTATTCATGAAATATTGAAGGAGTACACAAAATTAAATATAGAAATTATCAAGCGTGTTCATGAAGCTGGTGCTGATATCGTTTTTTTTTCAGATGATTTAGGCTACAAAGGACGACCAATTTTATCAATCGAGCATTTCAAGAAGTTCATTCTACCATATTATAAACAGATATATGATGCGTGTAAAAAACGAGGAATGCTTATTGTACAACATTCTTGTGGATACATAGACAAGAATCTACCTTCAATGGTAGAAGCGGGACTTGATTGCATTCAAGCATTAGAACCGGCTGCGGGTGTTGATTTAGGTCATTTAAAGCAGTCTCTTGGAGATAAATTAAGTTTTATGGGAGGAATAGATTCAAGTCGCATTCTTAATTTTGGGACTCAAAAGGATATTGTTGAAGAAGTAAAGCGATGCGTGAAAATTGCTGGTTATAATGGGGGCTACTTCGTGGGACCATCTCACAATATTTTGAATTGCTCTATGGAAAACTTAAGAGTTTTAAGAGATGCTATCGAAAAATACCGAAGATATCCTCTTAAATTAAACTAAAAGTTATTCTTTAAGAATAACGATAATTGGGGATAAAGGGGGTATTTCAACATCTATTCTAAAAAGATTATTTGAATTTTGAGCTACTTTCACCTCAGATAGCTTTGAATTAGCTCCGTTATATAATTCAGCAAGGGAAAACTCAAGATTATATTTTGATTTATCAAGTTCTATCTCAACTTTTTTTGACCGGCTTGTCAAATTATATGCAATGATAACTCCTGTATTATTATTATCATTCACGTGGAGGTGAACATTATAATTAATCCCATAAAAAGTCCCCCGGGTCAACAAGGGCTTTATTTTTTTATAAAGAACAATTGCTTTCTTTAATGCTTTATATTTTGGACTATTTTTATCTCTTAATCCCCCAATCCCTAGATGTCTTACAAGGGAAGCGTACCACCAGAATTGCAGCATCTTTTCATTGTCACTGTTTTCATTAATATGTAAATATAAAGGAATTGAGTAAGCTAAATTATATTCAAATAATTGTGTTGCCCGTCCTGATAATAAATCTGTCATAGGGTTCCACATGCATTCAAAACCCCAATTTTCATCAAAACTGTGGGGGAGACTGTGCTGATAATAAAGTTGATGGTTCACACCTCGGTTGTGAGCTTCTATGAGAATCTGTGGATATTCCTTTTTTACATTTTGAATGACCTTGAAAATATTCTCTGCATGCGTCTGACGGTTCATCGGGATTTCATGCCCGTGTTCCTTATTAAAGCACCCAATATCATCCACCATGAATGTTGAGAAATCAGTAAAATCAAACATAAAGAAGTCAATGTCATTTTTTGCTAATTGTAGTAATCTTCTTGTTTTTTCCTTGACCCAATGATCATTTGCACAAACACTAAAAAGCCCAAGATAAGGATCAGCTACCACTTTAACTCCTTTTCTAGATCTGAGATAAAATTCGTCTGGCTCATTCTCACCTTCAAAATTCATCATGAGATGTAATGCAAGTTTTAAACCGAATTTTTCATGAATGGTTTTAGAAAAATCTTTTAAGCTTCCAAAACGCTCATTATTCCATATTTCCGACCCAAGGGCAGTATTCCATCCTGGATCCAGATATAGACTTTCAGCACCGATATCTTTTGCCAAAACTGCTTCATCATATAAATCTTCCAATGTGTAGGGCTTAAATTCTGCATCAGAAACGAAGAACCCTATTTTTTCTGCTGCCCAACCTAAATTGTAAAGCTCATTCCAATGTAAAGGTGGATCGTACCCCGCATTGAATTTATGGCCCTTTTTTTCAAGATGGCTACGGTAAATATAATATCCTTCTTTATAATCTCCTTCAAAAGATGCATACTTGGATATCCCAAAATTGTAACTCTGCTCGGGATTTAATATTGTTGCACCTTCGGGATTACCCTCACAGAGAGTAACTCCGCCAAAAATTATTGAAGAATCTTCGGCACCCCGTCCTGGTAATTTAGTTGCGATTCTTGAGAATCGAGAAAATTCAATTTGAGAAGGGTTATACTTACAAATTATTATTCCGTTTTTGGAATTGCTCCATAGCCAACCTTCAGCACAATATCCGGGCATTTCCGCCTCATCGGAGATCCATGCATTATATAAGATATCTGCAGGGGTAAAGAAATCTTTTTTTCTATCTCCTTCGTACCCAAAAAATCTTCGAGAGGGTATCGAAGTTAAAATCATTTCGTCGAGATTATCTATCCAACCTAATTTTTGGGTAAAAAATAGTTTTTTAAATCCGAGATTAATATAACCTAATCGAATTTTTTTCTTGCTTGAGTTAATAAAGGTAATATTTTCTTTAATCCATCTACTTTCTTTTTCTAATTTAAACTCATGTCTAATGTGGAGGTCTATTTCCTGGAATTTCCCTTCTATCACAAGAGATTCGGTGTTTTCTTTGAATATTTTTCTTGATTCTAATCGTCTAGCATTGGTTTCTGCCCCCAAATAAGGTAGGTAGGAAAAGCGTGAACCTCGTCTTCTCGATGTAAGAATACCATAGTGATAATCTTGATCCGAATAGATTTTACTATGTATTTTATCTGTCAGTTTATAAATGAAATTGTTATTCCCAGTGTCGTGGATACATAGCTCCCAATATTTGTTTTCTAAAATTATATGACTACTTCTCATCTCTATGCTTATTCACAACTTTTAATTATAATTTCAAAGGATATTTTCCATATTTTTTAGTAGCTGATATCATTGTAAATACATTATCTAATTTGCATGCATTTGTAAGATCTGTGCAAGGACTTAAAATATAACCCCCTCCCTCTCCTGCATCTTTTATGCATTGTTTAACAGCCATCTCAACATCATTGTTAGACCCAAAGGGTAACACCTGTGATACATCTATGTTTCCAATTAAACATAACTTATCTCCATAAGTTTCCTTGAGATGTTTTAGATTCATTCCCGCCATGGGTTCTAAAGATTCAACTCCGTTAAAACCCGCCTCAATTAATCCCTCGAAGTAGGGTTCTGTAAAGCCATCAGAATGAAAAAGCGTATATTTTCCTGCTTTTTTGATCTCATGGAGTATCTTCTTATAGGCAGGAACAATTAGTTCTCGATGAACTTTTGGATTGACCATTGTCCTATTTTTAAAAGCTGTGTCATCGCATAAAAAGAATACATCAAAATCGGTTTCTGCTAATATCTTGGCTCCTGCGACGGCTATTTTTGTCCTTAAATCGATAAAATGTTTGAGTTTCGCTTTTTTTTTTCTCAACAATTTTGTGAACAGTGCAAAACCTAATCCCCCCCACATTGGTTCCAATATCGGGCTGAGATGAGAACAAGGCACAAATTCATCAGTTGAGAACTTCCTTAATTTTTTATTAATTGTTGGGACTAAATCCAAATTTTCTTCCCATTCAGCCCCATAGTATGTTTCATAGAAAAAATCAGCTTCTTCTTCCGTTTTGATATAGTTTTCTAAGTACCATGCATCATTAGAATCCCTCATGAGATCCTTTAAGAAAAGTCTTCCATCTATATCAACATATTTATCATAATCTTCTAATTTGGGGAGCGGATTTTCTTTTGAAACATCTGAAGGTAGTATCATTGGAAATCCTTCATATCCCCATGACATATCAAATCCTAGTTTTTTTTCGATATTGAAATCTCGGTAATATAAAGTAAATCTCCTTTCTCTGTTATATTCTTTACCCCAATGATTCAAAACTCGGTTTTTAAATTCAGGCATTATTGCTTGGCAAAAAAGTGGAATACGATCGGGTTCTTCATGATTTAGGGTTCTAATTACTCGTTCATGTGAATTCATAATCTTTGCAATAACTCAAATAGTAATTACGATGCATTTAAATTCAATACTTGAAAACTGCTCCTTTAGCAGCAGAGGATACAAGACTCCGGTATTTTAAAAGTGCTTTACTTTTAATTTCTTTCTCTATAGGTTCCCATTTACTTAAACGTCCTTGCAATTCTTCCTTCGAGATATTTACATCAAGAATTCTGTTAGGAATATCTATTTTGATGATATCACCATTTCTTACAGCCGCAATCGGTCCACCGACATAAGCTTCTGGACTTACATGACCAATACACGGTCCAGATGTATATCCTGAAAAACGTCCATCAGTTATGAGGGCAACTTTATCTAAATCCCGTTTCCCTACTAAAGTCATCGTAACGGCCAGTAACTCGGGCATGCCCGGACCTCCTTTTGGGCCTTCATATCGAACTATTATTACTGAATTATTTTGAATTTGATTTGAAGTTAACGCATCAGTTACTTCTTGTTCCGAGTTAAAACATATTGCTGGTCCTTCGAATTGTAGCATCTCTTTATTTTTAATAGCTGATTGTTTGACGACAGCACCATCCGGCGCTAGTGTACCTTTTAACACTACAGTTCCGCCCTCGGGAAAGAGGGGATCATTCAGAGGTTTAATAATATTTTCGTCTAGTATTTTTGCCTTCTTAATGATTTCACCAATTGTTTCCCCTGAAACGGTTAAACAATCCAAATGAAGATAATCTTTTAAACGACTTAATACTGCGGGGATTCCACCAGCAATAAATAAATCGGGAGTTCCATAATCCCCTGAAGGAGCTACGTTTACGATAGTTGGTATTTTTTTGTTGTATTCATTAAATATTTCTAAATCGAAATCAATTCCCATTTCATGGGCGATTGCAGGGAGATGAAGTGTTGAGTTAGTTGAGCCTCCAATGGCTAAATCAACAATAATTGTATTTTCTAAAGATTTTTTTGTCATAATTTTTGAAGGAGTTATTTTATTCTTCAATAATTCAATTATTCTTTTACCCGAGTTCTTAGCAACCATGTATTTCATCTGTGTCATTGCAGGAATCGTGCCAGCATTCGGTAATGTCATTCCAAATGATTCCATTAAACATTGAGTAGTATTTGCAGTCCCCATAGCCTCACAAGCACCGTATGTCGCACACGTAATGCACCCGAACATATGAGTATAATCATCATAAATGTCTGTTGCTATACCCTTATAACCTGGCATGAACCTTACTTGGTATAAATTCGATCCACCGGGAACGCAAATTGTAGGAATATCTAATCGAATCGCCGCCATTAGCATTGCAGGATTAATTTTATCACAGGTAGATAAAGTGACCATGGCATCTAATCGATGAGCTTCAACCATTAGTTCAATAGAATCTACGATTACCTCTCTATGAGGTAAAATGGAACGCATCCCAACATTTCCCATAGCGATTCCATCACATGCCCCAATAGTGCAAAATTCGAAAGGTACACCTCCAGCTTCAATGATTCCATATTTAACCGCTTCAGCAAGAGTTTTTAAATGTTTATGACCTGGATTGAGCTCGTTCCATGTATTGACTACTCCGATAAAGGGTTTATTATCAATATCATCATCATTTAAACCCAATGCCTTCAACAATTCTATTTTACCATATCTAAATGGAGTTTTGTTAATTCCATCAAATAGGCTTTTACTCCTAATTTTTAAATCGAAATCGTTATCATTCATCTCAAAATCCTCTTAATTAAAAGATATTTAACAAATTGCTTATAATTAATTAAAATAAGTTAATATTAAATCTATATTAGAATTTTTTAGAATTAAGATTAATTTGTAATTCTCATTTAATTTAGATTTGGATGTAACTCCATTTTACGACCTTTTCTGATTGTTGTTACTAGTTTTTCCTTTGTTAATTTATCAATATGATATTTTATTGTACTGCGCGAGAGGTTGAGGATCCTAGCAATTTCAGCAGAGTTAATTCCTGGATTTTCTTTAATAATTGTGAAGATTTCCGAAGTAGTTTTTGATTTAATAATTGGAGTCTCCAAATAGTCATGTTTTTCTAAGGAAGACGTAACCGGTAAATAGATTGTATATTGTCCAAACTTCTCTTTTTTTATGATTTTATATTTTAATAAAACATCGAGATGCCATTGGAGCTGTCCCTTTTGCAAATCGCAATTACGCAACAATTCATTATGATGTATTCCGGGATTATTGAGAATTTGTTTTAAAATTTTTAAGCGGCTTTCATTTTCAAACACATCTATAAGAGTTAAGTAAGATCTACCCTCTTGAATATAAATCCTTCTCGCAAAGTAGCTTCTATATTCCTTTACAGTAAGAGCGCCAAAGATACTTATAATAATGAGGGTGGGAATTAGAAGGGAAGTAAGGAGATATTTTAAAGCGACAAATTCAGGGTCAAAAACTGGAATCTCAAAGGATATGATAAGAGCGAGAATAGCTGATAATAATATTAGAGAAGAAATAAATAAGATAAATCTTAAAAAAAAAGAGATTTTAAGTTTTTCAGCTTTCATAGGATGCTCCGCTTTTTTCTAATATAATTTATACTCTTTCAATTTTATTTCTTTTTAATTTTAAAAAGGGAATCATAAAAGATACTTTACTAGAATATTCGATAAATTCGTCAGTGTATCTCGCTTTTAAGGCTAGTTCTTCAATTTTCCCTAAGATAATATAAGCTATTACTTCACCAATCCAAATATATAGAAGAACTGTGTATCCATTCAGATTTCCTATATTAAAATTGAATATGGGACTTGTTTGAAAAGCAATTAACGTCATACCAAAAGTCATTATAATTATTGCAACATACTGAGGATGCCTTACAAATCTATATGGTCCCTTTCGAATTAATTGCTTTCTGTGAGTTATTTGATATATTAATGAGTAGATATATAGGCCTAATCCAAGTAGTACAATATAGAATTCAAATCTTCGATAAATAAATCGAAAATCATACAACGCAATTCTAGGATTCTGAAAGAAAAACCCTAAATATGCGAAAAATGGCACACTCATTATCCCAAACCATATAGCAGTACAGGGAACATATTGAAAGATTGGAATTAACACAGACGAGATATTAGTAGAAATTGACCAAATATGAAACTTGAATTTTGTTTTATCAAACTTAATAGAGAATCACCTTTGTAAGTTAGTTGTGGTTCAAAAAATGAGAGTTGATTTAGTTTATAAAGGTTTAAGGTGCACTTCTCTAACAATAAATAATGTAGATTCTTGAGAGCACTAAATATTCTCAAAAGGTTCAAAAGTCTTACATATAGAATCTTTAGATATATATTTATTTTTAAATTTGCAAAGTAATAACGTCTCATCATAATACACACAATCTAGACAGGAATAAAGCCTTTTTTTAAGTTTTTCTTTAACCTCCTTCAATTTTGCAGGATAATTTCCCTTTTTTAGCATTGATCTTAGTGTTTCGTATGGTGTAGCAGTCAGTTTGCAGTAAATAATATTAGGAGGAGGTGGATTCCAAAGTTGGAGTAAAGGAATTTTTGTTGTGGTAGTCTCATACTGAGTATAACCACATCTACATGCCTTTTTCCTTAACATATTTCCACATTCAGGGCAGAATTCGACCATGGTACTTCTTCCTTATTAAAGGTCGGATAATTAGAGTTATTCTAATTCATCTAATCCTTTAGTTTTTATATCGGGACGTGGTGGTACTCGATAATATGTTTGAGTTGGATATCCTAAAATAAAAACACCCCAAATATGACCTCGAATCCCCGCAACCTTTTCTCTTATTTCTTTGCTTGCTGATAAAACTCCGTGAGCTAATCCTATCCAGCAAGATCCAAGCCCTAAAGACTGAGCACTAAACATACCATAAGTAATTGCAATTGTAGAATTCGTCGAATCACCGGGATTATTTGAGTATATAATAAAAACATGGGGAGCATCAAAAAATATGGTATCCACGCCATTTTTCTTTGCTTCTATAAATCTCTCTTTATATGTCAGATTATTTGTGGCGATTATTCCATCCATAATTAGTCCAGATAAAGTTTTGATTTTTTCCTCATCTGAAATTATTTTACAACGTAGAGTCCGGATGTTTCCTCCTGTTGGCGCATACTTCATAGAATCCAGAACTTTTTGAAGTATTTCACGTGGAACTTTTTTCTTTTTATACCCTCTAATGGACCGCTTAGCACTCATAAATTTATGTAAAGTCTTATATGAGATTAGTTTACTAGGATCTTGAACTTCTTCATAAGTCAAGAATTCTCCTAGGTTTTCATATAAAATTGCGTCTGATTTACACCTTGCTATACATCGTCCACAAGAATCACAGTAATGATTAGGATCATCAAAAACCATTCTTTTCAGTTCAGGATCACGTCTAAAGTATCTCCAGCAAGCATTTTGGCAAATCTGACAGTCATTACATTTTTCGTAATCTATCCCTATTACTGGCATAAATATTTACAATTTTTCAAAAAACTTTAATCTTTGGAAAACAAAATTGAGAATCGGATATTTATCTGATTTATTTTTGCTTGATTTCAAAATTTACTGCTTCAAATTTATCATGAATAGTACGATAAATCTTGAATTTGCCATCATCTAGGGCATGTGAGATAATTTCATTTATCTCTTTTTCATTGAGAAAACTCTCTGAGATGATTTTATCAAGTTTCGTATAAATAAGTTCTCTAATCTTGTATTTAAAGCGATTCTTCTTTTTTTCGTCAATAGTTCCTGAGAGCTCAATATGTTCCTTGTGATCCATTATGTTTTGAACAAGTTCCTCTATACCTTCCCCATTTATAGCGTCAGTCATGGATACAGGAGGTCTCCATCCACTTTGAAATGTTGAATCATCAAGCATCATTTCTATTTGTACTGCGATATCCTCTCCTCCTAAATCTTTTTTGTTAATATTGTACATATCTCCAATCTCAATAATCCCTGCTTTTTGCATTTGTATAGCATCTCCATATCCGGGAACAAGGACAACAACAACGGAATACACTAGATTGTAGATATCAAACTCAGCTTGGCCCACACCTACAGTTTCAATAATAATTAAATCCATACCAAATGCTTCATACAAAAGACTTATATCAAAAACTGCTCTTGAAATACCACCCT
>JAEOTL010000075.1 GCA_016839845.1 Promethearchaeota archaeon | reverse complement strand
TGTAGGAAGGATGATAAAACCATCAGGGATCGGGTAACCTGATTGAAAAAGCTGAGCCAATACTCGCCCTTTACCTCCAGCTAACACTTGAAATTCATGTTTCAGTTCGCTAAATGTAAATAATAATTTCTTTTCATCAACTTCACTCATTTGATTGACCACCTTATCCATGGTAATTTAATGCATCTGTCTCGAAATTAAAACTGCTTTTGATTAAAAGGTTTTAACATTCGTTATCGACCTTTAAGAACAACTTTCTTAATTTGGGATCGTTCTTTCTTAAATTTTCTTGAATTAAATCGATATTTTTTGAGGTTTCAATGCTTATTAAATGGTTGATTTTATTTCATCATCATGAAACATAATATAGCCTAGATGAATAAATTTATTAAGGTTATTATTTAGGAAGTATCCTAACTCTGTTTAATCCTACAAACTGAATATGAGGGAAAAGCGATAAAAAGGAAAAAGCAAGCGACTCCATTAACTCCCTACGAAAAAGAATATATTAAATGTCTCGGAGATTTCTTTGAATTAAATTATCTATCAAAATCGGAAGGAATGATTTTTGGGGTATTAGTCCTAAGAGCATTGACACCTGAAGCAGGTCTGGGTCAAAACGAAATTGTTCACCTTGTTGGAAAATCAAAAGCCACTATTTCTCGGGTATTAGATTCATTAGTACAAAACGGATTCTGTGCTTATAATCTTCTAGAAACAGAGCTTAAATCTACAAAGGGAACGAAACAAAAAAAAATGGGTAGAGCCCAGAGAAGGTATTATTTTGATTCAGAATTCAGGAAAATTTCAGAGCTGAAATTGGACCAACAAATAAATGGGGTGAAGGCAATAAAGACAGATCTTGATCGGATTAAAGGAGATATCTCAACCTTAGAAACCAAGAATCACCAAGAATTTTTCTCAAGCGCTGAACGTCTTAATACCGCCCTTGAAATGTGGTTGCTAGCTTACGAGAAGATGAAAGAAATTTTTCAAAATAAGTAGACTTTGTATATGGAGACTTTTTCAAAATGAAAGGAATTGAAGATATAGATATGAATTGTGTTCCGTTTAAGCGAAGAAGGCTTTATTTAGTAATGTTCATACCTTTATTAACGTTAATGGGAGTAATTTTCCTTTATTTATGGATGATATCTCCTATTCTGGGTCTAATTTATGTCGGATTATATTTAAGTACTTGTGTTTTCCAAGCATATTGCTGTACTTATCAAGAGTGCCCATATATCGGAAAATTTTGTCCTGGGATCTTTGGAATTATTCCTAGCAGCCGAATTGCTCAATCAGGGGTAATCAGAAACCTCAAAAAATCTGCAAGGTTATTTGAGATTTTTGCTACTATTGCCTTCATTCTCTTATTAGGAATGATTTTATTCCCAATAATTTGGTTATCCCAGCTAGACTTCTTTATTACTCTTGGATATCTAGGAGTTAATGTATTTTATTTAGTAGTATTTTTATGGAATATCTGTCCAAATTGTGCGATTAGAAGCACTTGTCCAGCAGGTCGAATTTCAAGTGTAGTTCACTCCTATAAGTAGAGAAAGAACGAGGTTATTTTCTCAAAATTCTGTCGAAAACATTGAGGAGTTGATAAACTATGTTAAAATCACTCACTAAACAAATTACACGGAGTGTAATTTGGAAAGCTAAGAAAAAAACAATTGTTCAAACATTGCCATCGAGGTGTAGAAAGGATGGTATGCCTGAATACGGTCGTTTTACTCCCAGAGAAATAAAACAAATAATAATTCAAACAAATTTTAATATCAAGGAGTTAATACCTTACTTCAATGATACCGACAATATAGGTAATTATCAAAATACATATGTTGGATTAGTAGATTTGGCTATCTACAGAGCTTTGGTAAAAAAAGGAATAACTCGTGATTATGCTACAAATTTAGTCGCTGACATGATGTGGCTGGCTGCTGTGAATGCTAAAGGTATGATACCAATTATTGATCCGTTGAGAAAGAAATTGACAAAGCTAAGATCGAAAGATTCAATGACTTATCTGGGAAAGCGCCTCAAAAGTATGTTGAAGTACCCCTACAGTGAACCTGGGTATAAAACAGAGTTTTATTTAACTGAAAACGTTTATCACATGGATATTTACTCGTGTCCAGTTTTTGACTTTTATAACCAATTCAGGGAGGAAGAAATGGCTTTTTTCAGGAAAACCTGGTGTACGTTTGATTATACTGCTGCAGAAAATGTGGTTGAAGGCGGAAAATATCAGAGAGAACACACTCTCTCTAATGGTGATAAAATCTGTGATATGAGATGGTTCATTAGTAAGTAATTTTCAATTTAAGAAATCCTAATTATCTATTAACACTTTAAAAAAAAAAGAACAACTAGAATGAATACGATAGAAACTAGGGCATGAATAATTATATATTACAGGTTGGATTCAAGACAATTCTTACGG
>JAEOTL010000011.1 GCA_016839845.1 Promethearchaeota archaeon | reverse complement strand
TAAGAGTACTTGAACTACTTTTTAATTTCGTACGACTTCAGTGTTGGAGTACTAGCAAATGTGTGTTTCACCTTATTTACCATCTCTTGATAGGTCCCGCTAGATTCGTATATTTCTCCATTTTCCTTGTTATCCCAGGAGGTTAAAGAGATACCCTCCCCTTCTTCATCCGTAGACTCCATCCAGTAAACTTCTACGATTCCCTTTTGTTTCTTAACCACTGGTATAATTTCCTCATTATAGATCTTTCTAAACTCATCCATCTTATCAGGCTGGATTTTTCCATAGGTTATTCTTACCCACACAATTATTACCTCCTAACAATTTCACAAGCTGCTTAAAATTCGATTTCGATGAATATTGAATTATTATTCGTATTTAACTGTTCTTCATAAAATAAAAAGTTTGTTCTAACAACTATTTTGAATAGATCCGCATCGTGAATTATTCTTCAGATTTCTCAGAAGTAATAAATAGTTGATATTAAATCAATCATTCTGGGATGATTATTGAGTTCTAAAATGTTGGAAAATTTCGTAGAAAAAAGCGGAAATCCTATCTTAAACCATGTATATTAATGACATCTGGCGGATTTATAATTATGAGAGAATAAAAATGATTATGATTTAGAAATTACATGTTACTAATTTGATTAATTAGCTTTAGTATAGACTATTTGCGAAAGCACATACGCAGCCGAAAATAGATTGAATAAGAGTGCTGTAATGTAGAATGCCGGTTCTAGATCAGGGAATAGTCCAATAATTGTTAGAATCAATGGTACTTGGAGAGGAACCTCGAATATAAGCCAGAAAAGTATGGCACTCACAGGTTTCGTTTTCGCTTGGGTCCTCAAAAATTCCCTATTTTCAGGCATTCGTAATGACAAGATGATCACAGTCCAGTCTAAACAAAAGTAGATAAGGCTACACAAAAACCATAGGCTATGACCACTAAATCCATAGCTACTAAGTCCGATAGGAATAAGCGAGGCGATAATCGTCGTGAGTCCCACTGTGACGATACCCCTAATCTTTCCGACTTCTTTTTGATGAGTAACACTAATAAGGGCTTCAAACCCAACAAAAATCCCTGCGATATGAGCTATCCCAATAAAGATTTCAACGTTTTGAACCAAAACTTACCACCGAATTTAAATTTATAATATTATAATATAGTGTTGAAATCGTTTAAAAATTATTCACCTTTTTCATAAGGGGATCCTTTTGTTTGTAGTGCTCAAAAAATGTATAAGCGTAAAAGTCAATGCTATAACAAAAGATAGTCAATCTAGTTCTTATTCAGGTATAATGATTGAGTGATCTTCTTTTATCCTATCTAATACGATCTCAGTTTTGACTTCCTCAACTCCAGGAAGATTTCGAAGGGTTTCAATAAGCCCCATTGAGTCATTATGATTTAAGCATTTCGCCATAATAAACAACGGATATTCCCCGGTAACTACATAAGCATACTTGATTTTTTCCATACTTTCGATTTCCTGTTTCACAAGCTCTATTGGTTTTGTAGCATTCACCCGTAGTGAAGCCATTACCATTTCTCGATACCCTAATTTACTGCAGTCAATTAATGCCACATATTTTTTTATTAATTGCTTTTCGAGTCTTTGAATACGAGATCTTATCGCAGTTGGACTCTTTTGGGTTTTCCTTCCAATTTCTTTTATGGTCATCTTCGCATCTTCTTGTAAAAGCTCAAGAATCTGCTTGTCTGTCTCATCTACATTAGTATTATTTAACACCTTAACATCAACCAATTTTCGTCTTAAACTATGTCTTATTAATTAAATTCTCTTCTTAATATTAGATAGTCTTACTGAAAAATATATTTCTAGGAAGTAATTACTAGTTTATTTTTTTACTCTAGAACTTGTGATAATAATGGTTTTATTCATTAATAAACTGTCGCTTTTTAGTTAAAAAAACTAACTTTATATACTAAATTATATTTATTATCTATGATAAGTTTCAATTTGTAGTTTAATGTAAGTAAAACAATTACAAAATTGAAGAAAAAAAACTAAAAAAGTTGAAAAAAATGGCTGAAAAATCATTAGATTATACCGGTTTGAAATGTCCTATGCCTGTATTGAAAACAAAGAAGGAATTGAAGAATATGACGGCAGGACAAATTATAGAAGTTATCGTCGACGATGTCGGAGCTAAAAAAGATATACCTGCTATGTTAAATAGTACAGGTAATGAATTAGTTGAGCTCAAAGAAGATAACGGGAATTTGATCTTCACAATCAAGAAAGGTTAAACAATCCAATTGGAGTTATGAGTTTACGATGTCTAAATATGTTTTTTTCATAAGTACGGAACCTTACAAATATCAAGCGGTAGATTCTCTCATCGAAATCGCGAAAGCTGCGATAAAAAAAGGTCATGAGATCGGGGGAATATTTTTCTTTGGAACCGGGGTCTACAATCTTAAGAAAGAGATTAGTTGCGGCACTTCAATCAGGAACATACCTTCGAAAATAGAGCAATTTTGTGCGGAAAATAACATTCCTGTAGCAGGTTGCAGTACTTGGGTAAGTATCACGGGATTGAAAGAGCAAGAGTTTATAGAAGGAGCCACGGAAGAAGGATTAGGAGACTTTTCAAACTGGGCGATTGAAGCAGATAAATTAATAGTATTTGGAGCTGGAGGGTAAACGCATGGTAGAATCTGTAGTAGTAATAAGTGATGTATCACCGATTGGGAGAAATTCAGCAGTAGAAGCAATTAGAATTGGTTCAGGATTCACAGCACTCGGAGAATTTATTGATTGTAAAATCGTGTTAACAGGGGATGCCGTATATTTATTCAATAAAAACTGCAACCCAGAAGTCGTTGGATTGGATCCATTAGCAGAAGTATTGGAAATGGCGGATTTGTCTGATTTAGAGGTTTACCTTATTGATTCGGCATTAAAAGAAGCGGGATTTACAGAAGAAGATTTAGTTGAATATGAAAACTTGAAAATCATCAATTATGATGATCTTGCCGACCTGATTGCAAACGCTGACACATGTTTTAGATATTAATGGAGGAGTAAAAAAATGACAGAAAATCTTGATGTTGTATATTTATTCGGATTTAGTGGATTAACAGGGAATCATTTACGAAGAT
>JAEOTL010000545.1 GCA_016839845.1 Promethearchaeota archaeon | reverse complement strand
GCTTTTAATGGATTCATTTAATCGGCATTGTTCAATGCAATATAAAGAAGTAATGGGGATTACTTTAGCTGATAGCACTCGATTTGATCAAATCTTTCGAAAATTTGATGGAAGAAGAAATATTTATACTTTGCATATCTTAATATTTGGTATTTTAGGTCATTTTGAATATACTATTTTTTCAATTTGCGTTCATGCTATTATCACGAGTGTAGTTTATTCTATTCAAGCAATTAGGCACATGAGAAAGGTAGATGAGTAGATAAGTCTTAAAGATTATCTTCTATTTTTTCTAGTTTTTAATTCTATTTCATCCCAAAATTTCTTTTTCAATTTACTTAGTTTTCTTTTCTTTAGCTTCAGAAAAAACAGTTTTCTCTTAGCTATTAGAGGGTAATCACTAATTCGTAATGTTTTTATCAGACCGGCTGATTCTGCTTTGTCAGCCATTAATTCACTCATAATACTAATATAATTTGAATCACTTACAGTCGATATAATAGAATCATTATCATTTATTTCTAGTTCAATATCTAATTTGGTATAATCGGGAAATTGTTCTGTGAAAGTTTCCCTCATTCCAGAGCCCTCTTCTCGCCAAATAAAAGGATATCTTGTTAAATCTTTAAATTCAACATTGATATCTCCATCTTTCAATAGATCATGATGAGGAGAACATATGAATTTAAATTCATCCTCGCCAATTTTAATATAATCAAAGTCACTTGGTTTATTGCCCATGAAGCTTCCAATCCCTGCGAAATCGGTCAGATCGTTTTTTAAATTATCGATGGATTTCTTTGAATTATTAACTACTATTTTAAAGTTAACATTTGGGTTCTTATTCCTAAATTCTGCGATAAACCGTGGTAAAATATGAGATCCAGGAATTGTTGAGGCAGAAATAACAATCTCTTCAAGAATTTGATCTTGTGTTTCTGCAACTTCTAGTATGCAGGAATCGTATAAATGTATAATTTGGTCAGCATAATCTAGTAATATCTCTCCTGCTTTAGTCAACTCAAATTTCTTTGTAGTTCTATTAATTAGCACCACATTTCCAAAATCTTTTTCTAACTGTGAGATTTGGTGTGATAAGGTGCTTTGAGAAATGGGTAGATGCTTTGCTAACTCTGAAAAATTTCTATATTCAGTTAATTTAACAAAATTTCGTAGATATTCGATATTCAATTTTTAACTCGCCATTCTAAACTCCACTATTATAACAAGGGATGACATCATACTATTTTTATTTATCGATTTTTTAAATAAACCATTACGAAAAAATTAATAAACACTCTATTTTTTAACTAATCATAATTAGTAAGATATACTTCACTTAAAGAAGAAACAAGGAATAAATAAATGACAAATGATAACAAGATATTTACCATCATAATTGCGGACGGACCCTACAAATCAGAAAGGTCATTTACTATGCTAAGATTTGCCTATACAGCTTTATTGGAAGGGCATAAGATTAATATTTTCTTAATTGAAGATGGCATTTATGCAGGGAAGAAAAACCAAGACCCAACTACTCACGATAACGTTGGAAAATGGATGAAAGACGTAATAGCAGAAGGTGCAAGCGTGAAAGGATGTGGAGTATGTATGAAAGCCCGGGGATTTACTGAAGATGAATTTATAGAAGGAATAAAAAAGACAACTATGAATTGTTTAGTGGAAATGTGCGCTGAAGCTGACAATGTCTTATTTAGTTAATAAAAAAGAGGATTAATTAAAAAATGAGAAATATACGTAAATTAGACTGCTCTGGGCTTGTTTGCCCACTACCGGTGGCAAAAACTAAAAGGCAGCTCCTTGAAATGGAGAGTGGAGATATAATCGAAGTAACTGGGGATTTCGCTGAAGCAGGTGAGAATATAAAACGGTATATTGAAAAACACGTAGATAAACTACTAGTTTTTAAGATTGAGGGTGAGAATTACTACTTGAAAATTGAGAAAGTTTAAGAAAAATTCACTTTAATTTCTCTTCCTAATGGGTAAGGAGTAATTCTTTAAATAACAAAGTTTATTTAAAAATTGGTTTTAATAAGAATATTATAAGTTTTTTCAAATATCTCTGGTGTAATCAATTTTTGGATGATAGTGAAATATTGGGGAAGTTAAGGAAAGCCATTATAAGTGGCCTTCCAGAAGACGCAACCGAGTTAGTTCATGAAGCTTTGGAAGCGGGAGTTGATTCCAAACGTTTACTAAATGATGCTGTTATACAAGGAGCAGAAACCGTTGGATTAAAATATGAGGAGGGAGAATTTTTTCTAGGTGACATGCTATTAGCGGCAGACGCGATTAATAATTGCATAGATGCGATTAAACTGAAATTAAAAGATGCAGCTCATCTAACACTTGGTAAAGTCTTAATTGGAACTCCTGAAGGGGATTTACACAGTATAGGAAAAAGTCTGGTTATTGCACTATTACAGGGCCAAGGTTTTGAGGTAATAGATTTAGGAGTAGATGTCCCACCTGAAAAATTCTTAGAAGCTGCGAAAAAAGAAAATGTAGATATTATTGGTATTAGTGGGTTATTAACAATGACAATATCTAAAATGACAGAAACAGTAGTGTTGCTTAAAAGAAAAGGAATTAAAGCAAAAATTGTATTAGGTGGAGGGATTTTATCGGAGGAATCATGTCGCCAAATTGGTGCTGATGGGTGGGCCAAGGATGGATGGGAAGGAGTGAAATTAATTAAAAAGCTCATGGGGGTTTCATAAGATGCCGCATGATTGGGAAGCATCGAGAATGAGAACCGGAGCAACTTTAGTAGGTGCGTCGAAGATTGACCGTGTACCCTATTTCCCCCTTGCTTGTGAAGAAATGATTTGTCGAATATCAGGGAAGACACTACGAGAATTAACATCCTCTCCTAAAGCTTATGCTAATGCCGCTATTATGACATATGAGTACTTGAAAGCCGATACTGTCGCAATACCTACAGCCTATGCAGGCCCAGCAGAAGCTTTAGCATTCGCAGAGGCTAACAAGAAAGAAGAAATAATAAAATGGTTTGATTATAAAGTGTTTATGGTTGAACAGGGAGCAGTTTGTAAAACACTAGAAGATATTGAGAAGCTGGAGATTCCAGATCATAGCAAAGTACAAATGTGGGACACGTGCCTTTCAGCTGCAAAATTAATTGGTGAAAAAACAAAATTCCGCCCAAGTTGTGCTCTTGGGATTTGGTCAGTTGTACAAGAATTAAGAGGAGTAGAAGCTTATAGAGATATGAGGCGTAATCCTGATCTTCTATTAAAATTATGTGAGAAAGTTTATGAATCCCAAATGGATGTATATAATTTTTATAACGAAAAAATAGGATTTAGTCCAACTATTTTCTTTACGGGATATGCGTTTAATAAACATATGATGAGTTTTGAAGATGCCATGAAGTATGAAGGGGATTTTATTAAAAGGATACAAAAAGAGACAAATGCTAGAATAGTACTTCATAATTGCGGGACTACACCATACTTTAACGAAGTGTGTAGTGAAATTGACCTACTGGCTATTAATGGCTCACATCCACTAGATATTGAATATTGGGTTGATTTTAGAGAAAAACATCCGAATGTTGCAATAATCGGAGCAAATATTGATGTAAGCCGTGAGTTATTCAATGGTACTCCCCTTGATGTAGAAAAAAAAGTAAAAGAAAATATTATGCATTTAGCCTCTAAGGGAAGATACTTAGTAGGACCTATCTGTTGCCTGCCATGGGGTGTTTCAATGAAAAATATCATGGCAGTACCAAAAGCAATAAAAAAATGGGGTACTTATCCTCTTAATTTTAATTAACGAGGTAAATATACATCTAATTTCTTAATTATTTTCTCGAAAGTTTTCCTTAATAAGCCGTTTTATAAAATCCATTTTCGTTGGTTTGTGCGTTTCAATTTTTTCAAGCAAATTAAGAGCTCTTTCATTAGCAGAATCGATTTCTAATAAGTAACTACAAAAATCTAAGGCCATTTCATAAAAATATAATTCATACGAGATTAACGCTAGCTCATAAAGAGCTTCAGTGTCAGAGGGATTTTCCAAAACCACTTGATTAAGGTTTTCATTAAATCTCATATAGCCATCAATAAATTTTAACACCTTCTCTGCTGGTTGAATTACATGCTCATGCCCTTCACATAACATATCAATATTTAATGAGATTAATTTTGGCAGAGATTTAAGATATTGGTCTATATTACCGTCGTGGATATTAATAGCAATCCCAGCTAGATCTCCACCAAATAATATCTTTTTCCCTTCTTTTTCTAACAGATATGCCATGGAACCGGGTGAATGCCCAGGAATATGAATACATTCAATCTTGATGCCTCCTAATTCTAGCATTTCATAATCACCCCTAAAGATTTTAGATACTTTCACGGGTTCATATTGATAAGTTTCATAAAATCTGTTTGGGTATGGCCCAGTCGATTTTTTTTCAATTTTTTCAGCATCTAATTTATGGGCGTAAAATTTGATATCATTATTGTATTCCTTAAGCTTGTGACAAACTCCAAAATGATCTAGATGGCCATGAGTAATAAGACAATGCTTTATATTGCTAAGTTTAAATCCTTCTTTCTCAATATCTTGAATTGGCTCAATATGAATCCCTGCATCAATTAAAATTAACCCATCGTCACTTTTGGTATCAATAAGGTAAACGCAACAATCAATAACATTAGGATCATATGATTTTACAATAAAAACATCTTTGACTATTTCTTTCATTCTTTTTTTCATCATATTGTGTTGATTATTTGTTATTTATATTAAGAATACTACTACTAGCGTAAGAAAGTAAATTAAAGAAAAAAAAAAATAGAAAAAACTATTGTTTCAGATTCGCGTTAACCCAATCAGTATAGCCTTTTGCTTCCAGCTCTTTTGGAACTGCTTCAAAGAATTGCGCTGTTATTTCCTTTACATGCTTAGCTGCAACAGGATGAAACATCATAGCAAGATCTAAGCCTACAAGGCTTAAACTGAGCGCATTTATAACCTCCCAAATGGGTCCTCTATATTCACGTAATCCCCATTCAGGGGCCTGCTTTTCTGACATCCATGCTTCACGAGCACCCCATGCGTTTGTTGTTCCTCCACTAATTGGATATGCTAAATCGGTTTCCCCTAAAAGACCAGCTATCCTCATTCGTTGGTAAATGCTAAAAGAGTATTCCATACCATAACCTAACGTAGCGCAAGTTGGGTCCATTACTATTCTGTTGGGAGCAAGTCCCAGCTCAAGAGCGTCTTTGTTCATCTTAATTTGGTTGTTTAAATCCAAGCTTGTCCAGAGTAGGCAATTATGGTCGTATTTAACTGCGAGAGGGATAACCTCTTCCCAAGTAGCCTTATCAGCTGCGGAAAGCATTAATACATCACTCTCAGTTACAGGTGCGGTGGCTTCAAATAACTCGATATCTTTCTTTTTATTCCCGGAACACCCAATGATAACAGGAACATCAACTGCTTGAAGGATATCCTCTAAAAATTTAACTGATTGTTTAACCGGAGCATCTCCCATTGCAGGATCAATTGAAAGTGAATGGAATGTGATACATTCAGCACCAAACTTATCAACCGCGAATTTTGCCCATTCTCCTGGATCTGCTAGAACTTCACCATACTGTTGTTTAATTGGTTTAGGAAGCATCATTTTTGAGCCCATATCGAAAACGTCGTAGGTCACTAAAGGGGGATTTGGATTTTTCTTTTCTAATCCCAAAAAGTTATAAAAAGGAGGTACAACTTCCCCACCGATTACTGCTTTTTTTCCATTAGAACGTATGAATTCGATCGTCTGGATTTTCCCGGGGTAGTCAATCTCAAGCGAAAATTTGGCAGGAGTCCATTCTGCTTTCCCTGGAACGCCAGGTAATACAGCCTGAGCTGCAGCTTGTACCATTCCAGGAAGCATTTGGAGTTCAAGATATTCTGCGAACATATCAACGTCGGTAAGTTCGACTTCTTCAGTGTCTTTCATAAACTCTGCTAATTTTTTACTAAGTTCTTCAAACGAAATTTATATCACGTATATTGGTTAATGTTATTTTGATAGATAAGGAATTGAAGAATTGAATTTAAGTTTATTTAAAAGGGGAGTACGACGGAATTAGTCATTTTATAGAGGTTTCTGATAATCCTCAAATCTATTGGAATTGATTTAATAAATCATTGCCAAATTTTCTTCTTGTAGAGAATGAGTATCAACCCTAAAGTCACCACAATTGAGAGCATTATGAACTCTAACCTAAAGCCTGGAATTATTGGAAGATAATATCGTGTTAAATCTTCTCCGCATGTCAAATTATACGTATCAGGTCCACCACCTGCTAAAATGATCTCTATATAATATATTTTACTTTCGGGTGCTGTAAAATTCAGATAGGGATTATCATCTAAACTAAAAGCAATAAGTGTAGGGTTGGTAAAGATTGCAGTATTGAGGGTTCTATCATCTTTCACATAGGCTTTTGTAGGACGGTGGTCAAAGAGGAAGAGCGTAAAGTTTCCGCTGTCTTCATGTGTTATACGAATTTCAGTGCTATTTCCTACTCCCAAATCAAATAAAAAGAAAGCGTAGTTTCCATTTTTAATATAATCAACAAAAACGAAAGCTTTCACATTTGTGAAAGGAAACAAGAATAGAAATAGGGAGCAAACTAATGCAATCTTTTTATAATTCATTATTATAAAACTACGAGATCTATTAAAATAGATATTTCATAACCAATTTTAAAATTTTTTATTTTATATTAGTTAATATGTAGATGTAAGAATGGAGAAAATAGAAATTTTTTTCTATAATCATTGTATTTTACATATCAGATAAATAAAAATGATCTGATTATAACATGGATGCCCTACTATTGAGCAATCTAGAATTTGAAAAACATCATGGATTGGGAAATGACTATATAATAATTGACGATACAAAATGGAATATCCCAGAGCCTAAGAAATCAGAGTTAGCGATAAAATTATGCAAAATTCATTTCTCGATCGGAGCAGATGGTCTAATATTTGTGTGTAATTCCGAAAAAGCAGATATCTGCATGAGAATATTCAATAACGATGGATCTGAAGCTGAAATGTGTGGGAATGGGATAAGATGTTTCTCAAAATTTATCTATGAAAACAACATTGTTCGAAAAGAAGAGATAAGAATAGAAACATTAAAGGGGGTAATGGTTGCTAAGTTAAACATAATAGAGGGCATAGTTAGTAGCATTCAGATTGACATGGGTCCTCCAATATTAAAATGTGAAGAGATTCCTGTAATTATCGACAACATATCAGAAAAATGTATAAACGAACCTATTACGGCAATAGATAAAAGATTCAATTTTACTGCGGTTTCCATGGGAAATCCGCATGCCGTAATTTTCATTGATAACCAACTTACTGATGATGAGTTAAACATGTATGGAGCAGCTTTAGAGTCGAACCAACGTTTCCCAAATAAAATAAATGTTGAATTTGTAAAAGTATTGTCAAAGAAAGAAAGCATTTTAAGAGTTTTTGAGCGAGGTGTGGGGATCACGAATTCTTGCGGTACAGGCGCATGCGCGTCTGTGGTTGCGGGTTCGCTACTAGGCATTTTTCAAAAGAATGCACCAATTAAAGTTCATACTGATGGGGGAATTTTAATAATCACCTATACCGGGAAGACTGTGCTCATGGAAGGTCCCGTAGTAAAAGTTTTTAGTGGTGTCCTTAATAAAATAGAGATTTAATTGTTGAAAGGATGGATATGTAAGATGGAATATACAGATTGGTTAAAACAGAAAGATTTGGAATTTAAAGATGGGGTGTTGTATTTTGGGAATATGGAAGTAATAAAATTAGCAAAAGAATATGGTACCCCAATCTACATCATCAACGAACAATCAATTCGAAATCAATACAAAGAGCTTAAAGAAGCTTTAAATGTAGAATATAAGAAAAATGACATACACTATGCGATGAAAGCAAATTCCAGCTTATCTGTACTGAAAATATTACACTCAGAGGGGGCGAGTTTTGACTGTACCTCATCAGGAGAAATTTTTACGTGTTTCAAAGCAGGCATTCCTGCCGAAAAAATCATGTATACCGGGAATATGTTTACAAACGAAGATTTTGAATATGCTCTTGAAAATAAAGTTCATATTAATTTAGACAGCATTAGCCAACTGAAAAGGCTCAATAATGTTTATAATGATCTAGGATTAGAAAAAGGGGCTATTTCATTTAGGATTAATCCTGAATTCGGAGCGGGTCATCATGCTCACACAATAACTGCGGGAAAAATGATAAAGTTTGGTATTTTAGAGGATCAAGTTATTGAAGCATATTCTCAAGCAAAACAATTAGGATTTACTAAATTCGGAACCCATATCCACATTGGCTCTGGGATACTAAATCCTTATGACTATGAAAAAGCTGTAGACAAGTATATTTCGATTATTACGAATTTAGCTGATACACTTAATATCAGCTTCGAATTTCTAGATTTTGGGGGAGGATTAGGTATCCCCTATCGTCCAGAAGAGGAACCTTTAAACTTAGAAATTTATAGAGATATTGTATTAAAAAAATTCAAAGATTTAATTGAGAAAGCAGATTTAGGTGAACCGCGTTTTATTATCGAACCTGGGCGTTACTTATCTGCTGAAGCTAGTATACTCCTAACTCAAATCAATACTATAAAAGACAATGGGTACAAAAATTTCGTAGGATTAAATGCGGGATTCAATACTTTAATTAGGCCAGCGTTTTATAATAGTTATCACCATATTATTCCCTGTGATGTTTCTGAAGAAAGAAGTGAGAAAGAATATGATATAGCAGGTCCAATATGCGAATCCGGGGATATTCTCGGTAGAGAAAGATTATTACCAGAATTACATGAAGAAGAATACCTCGCAATTTTAGATACGGGAGCCTACGGGTTTACCATGAGTAATTCATATAACTCCAGGCCAAGACCGGCAGAATTACTAATCAATAATAAGCAAGCATTTCAAATACGTGATGCTGAAACATTCGAGGCATTAGTTAGCAGTCAAAAAATTCCTAAGCATCTTAAATAAATCGTAATTAACACCAAAAGTTTAAACTGTTAATAATCCTAATTCAATTGAGGTAAAATTATATCAAGTGGGATTATTAGGGCTTGGATACCCCTTACTAGTCTCGATGAAGTGTTGGCGTTATGAAATCAACTCTTAGGTTTAAAGCTAGGGTGATTAATGATAACACTGATCTGCACTGATAATATAATTTTATCTCATTAATTTCAGGGTACTATCTTACTAACCGATTTATATATCTTACTAATTTATTGGGAGCAATGAAATATAAGATTATCCCAATCCCTCCAATGACTACTATAAATACGCTGGAAAACATTCCCGCAATTAATCTATTCCTAGTCGTTGTTTCCAGAATGGTATAAAAATTATTAAAAGTCATAATAAGCATAACTACCAAGAAAACACCAAGGATAAAAATAAATATAAAAACAAAAAGAACTTTCTTTGACGGTTGATAATTATTCATTTCTGTTGAATTTAGAATCTTTTCATCTGTTATAATTTCTCATCCCTTATTTGTTAATGAAATTTCTAAAAGACGAAGGTTATAAACCTTACCTATTTCAGAGACCGAGTACTTCGTTGGTTGAGAATATTTTATTATCTTCTTGTTTAGCTATAAATTTAATTGCCTTAATTGACCCTTCGGCAAAGCATTCTCGACTATGAGCTTGGTGTTTTAATTCAATTCTCTCTCCAGGTCCTGCATATAAAATTATATGATCTCCAACAATATCACCGCCCCTAATTGAGTGGATCCCGATTTCTTTTTTTCCTCCCACAGCTCGTTTATTAGGACCTCGTGATCTCCCAAATTTGGCTGTATTTTCAAAATCAGAACCTAATACTTCACTAATAATCTGCCCAATTTTTAATGCGGTCCCACTAGGAGCATCTACCTTTCTATGGTGATGAGTTTCGAGTATTTCAATGTCCCATTCAGCTAGATATTTTGTTAACACGGATGCCATTTTAAAGAGTACATTGACCCCAGTAGCCATATTAGGAGAAATTATTGCAGGGGCATGCCTTTCTTTAACAAGTGCTTCGAAGCTTTTAAGAAAATCTTGAGACATGGCTGTAGTTCCAATTACACATCGTATCCCTTTTTCAGCGCAAATAAGGCAATTTTTTTCAGTCGCTTGAGCTACGGTAAAGTCTACTGCCACTATAGGATGAGTGTCCTCTATCACCTCCTCAAGTCTATTTACGTCACTAATTATGATATTGTTAGGATCAGCTACTCCTGCTATGTTTGC
>JAEOTL010000544.1 GCA_016839845.1 Promethearchaeota archaeon | reverse complement strand
TTGATGAAGAGGAAGAGGTTTTTTTTAAACTAATTGTCCCCAAGAAAAGGGATAAAATAATATTGGAATTTTTAGAGGAAGGCCAAGTTAAAGAGTTAAGCGAAAAATTAAAATCGCAAAAACCTAAATCCACTAGATCAGTAGGGGAAAAGAGAGAGAGAAAGGCGAAAAAGGAGGGTAAACCTAGTCCCGCTTGGGGGGAATATTTTGTGTATGATTTCGAAACAAAAAGCAAGGTACAACCGATTCTTGAGTCTGCATTTTACAAATTTGCAGAAACACCCATAAATTTGGAAGATGCTATGGGACGAGTAAAATATGCACTTGTATCTTTTCTATCATCTACAAAAACTGAAAACGCCAAATTATACCTTGCTGTAGAAAAATTCTTAATTGATATTGTAGAAAAATTCGATCAACCTAATCTTTTAGATTGGATTTTTGAGAAGATAATCCCCAATGTAGAAAGTAAGTTTCTCTATGAACAAGCATTGTTGGCTCTCGTAGAAACAAGTTTAAAACTTCGGAGATGGGATAAAGCGGAATTATATATTTTCTATGTTCTAAAGAATATAGATAGCTACTCAAAATCAGAGATGTATAATGTCATGAATTCATTTAAGATGTTAGTAAAGAGTGTAAAATGGGCTGAAAGAACTGATAAAATAGATCTTCTCCTTAGGGAAAAATTGATGGAATATGTTGATGGGATGGAAGATGTTGATTATAAAATCCAGATCATTGAGTTTTTTGAAGATTTAAAATATATAGAATTAGCCTATGGATTGGCAAAAAAAATCCAGGTAAACCTCCCTCCTGATAGTATTAAAGTTGAAGACGTGCGAAAAATAGTACGGAGATTACACACTACGCCTATAGCAGAAATCAAGCCAAATTCAAGTATTGATTTTGATTTGCAGGTGGAGGAAGAGGAGAAGCAAGAGAAAAAAGAAGAACAAAAACAGGTAGATCAGAAACAAGAAGATCAGAAACAAGAAGAGGAAAAACTAGAACAAAAGGAGGACAAAAATTAAGTTCCATCTTCTTTCTCCTCATCTTCCACGATTTCTTTTAGTTCTTTATCTACTCGTTTTGCTTCTTCTTTAAGGAGCATTTGCTCTTTTTTTTCAATGACTTTCTGTTTTAATTCCAGTTCCACTTGAGAAAGTTCTTTTTCCTTTTCGATGAGTTCCTCTTTTATTTTTAATGCCTTTTCTTTTTGTAAGATTTCTCTTTCCTCTAATTCTTTTTCTTTCTCTACTATTTCGAGTTTTTTCTTCTTAATCTCCAAATCTTTTAATTTGAGCTCCAATTCTTTATCGATAATTTTAGATTCTTCTTTTTTTAATTTCCTTGGTAATTTCTTTTTAGAAATATCATCAATAATCAAAGTTTCTTCTATGAGTTTTGATTCGACCTCTATAATTTCTTCCTTTAACTTAAGTGCTTTCTCTTTTTCTAATATTGCTTTGACTTCTATTTCTTTCTCTTTTTCTTCTAATTCTAATTTTTTCTTTTTAATCTCGAGTTCTTTTTTCTTTAATTCCATTTCTTTGTCGCTGATTTCTGATTCCTCTTCCTCTAATGTTTTTTCCTCTGTATCCTCAGAAATTTCTACAATCTCCTCAATTTTTTCAACAGTTACGAAAGACTTTAATATTTGATCAACTAATTTCTTGAGTTCTTCATTCTCAGGAATATCTGAAAGGTCTTTGACATACTCCATTAATACTTTAGTAACAGTAGAAGGTGAATTTACTCCTATTGCTTGTAAAGCTTGAGTAGCTTTCTCAACCACGAAATCCTTCTCATCAGTTAGTTTAAGGGTAATTGATTTTATTAGGGATTCGTCGTCAATAGTGTTTTCACCTCCTGCCATGTATACTAAAAGCTGGAGATCTGCCTCCCTTACATTAGGATCTTCTGAATTTAATAAATCTTCGCTATAAGGAAGGAAAAGATCACATTCATTTTCACAGATAGTCTTTAAGAGAAGAAGAAATGTGTACCTTAATACAGAATCTCTCTTAGAAAGGTTCTCTAAAAGTGAGGGGATATCAATAATTAAATTTTCAATCAGGAATCTTAATACTGTTCTTCCCCCGTGAAGAGATAATAGAAGTTCAATAACATTTTCGAGCCTATCAATGTAATAATCTTCAGTAGATTCGTTAAGATATAACCCAATTAATTCAACGGCATCATCAATTCTTCCATCTTTCAAAATTTCCTCAATCGAGTGGACTTCCACAGAATCATTTTTATTTTCTTCCAATTTATTCACCACTTTTCATTATATCCAAATTATATAATAATCTGTATAAATTCGAGTTATAAAATTTAATATTAATCTTAAATCCCTAAACCTGAGAGGTATTCTTTTTTCCTCTTCTGAATAGTTGTTTGTTAACAGAGATATTGAGAGAGTAATTTCCAGATTTTGGTTCTTATCCATTTGTAAATTGATTTCATCACAATATTGGGTTAAAGAGTTAAGATCTTCCCAAAAAGTGTTCCAAAAGTACTCATTGGCTTTGGAACTGTGTTCTTCCATAGGTTCTTCCCCTATTTTTGTAAGAACATCATATGGGACCTTAACAGAAATCTCCACATTTTTAGAAGGAAACAAATTCAATTTAATTTCTGGAAAAAACTGTTCTTCGTAAAGCTTACATATCCCAAACAGTAAGTCAAGGTCTGAAATATGCTCACGGTTTGCATTACATAACACAAATTTATCTTTAAGAAATATAACATGAGTTTTATCTTCAAATTTAAAGATAAAATAATCCTTTGTTAAAAGATACTTAAAGCTTTCATTCCTATTATTGATTCGATCATCAAAAATTTTCTTTGTTTCTTCCCAATTTTCAAAAGAAAAGAATTTATTTAATTTTCGATAATCACCATGAAAAAATACATCTAAAAAATCGATTAAATAAAGATACGTATCATAAGGTCTATATACAACAGTTTTATTTCTGAATTCTCTCTCTATCACGCCTTTATGAACACTATAACAAAATTGGGGTAAATCTTCCATTTTTAAACCATTTTTGATCCGTAATTTAAGTAGAAATCTTCTTGAGCACATAGGAGTTAGAGTACAGACTATCCTGTCACGTTCACATTCATCAAAACATAAGTTATTAATTCTAATATTAAGCAAATTAAGTAATTCTGTTTTGAATTTTGTCTCTGACTCATTTTCTAAAAACTTAGTAAGATCATCTGGTTTTAAAGGCATGTTTTCTCTTTAGGCATTTCCTAAATAAACCAAATAAATGAATTCTAATATTTTTTTTGCTTTTGAAAAATCATTAATAGTTAGGTACGATTATAGATTAAACAATTATAAAAAATTATTAATAAGTGTATCTTCTTTTTTTATAAAAAGAACATATCAAAACAATGCTAAGGCAAATTCATATTTTTTTTGAGAAGGAACACGTCTTTGTAAAAGATTTTGCACAAGCTTTTGGAAATGAGGAGTTAAATAATGTTTTAGAAACGATTAAGAAATATATGGATATGCCAATCCCTGGGAAAATTATTAGTCGTAAAATTTCTGATTTACAAATCTTTCACAGAGGTCAAGATAGTCTTTATTTCTTATTTGTAACAGACTTAGTCGATTCTCTTAAATATGTGGAAAAAATTATGGATGATTCATCGACAAAGTTCCAAGAATTATTCCCGGATCCAAGGAAAATAAAAGAATCAAGTGAGCCAAAAGAAAAATTCTTAAGTTTTCTCGATCAAATTCAAAAGGACTTACAGTCAAAAATATCAATAATTGGCCCTTCTGATGCCGGGAAAACCACACTGTATAATCTACTAAAAGGAGAGGAAGAAACAACAGTAATGGATTTTGCTAAATTTTCTAATTTCAATATTAATGAATTACGCTTCGAGCTTTGGGATTTTCAACTGAAGGATAATTTCTCTCTTCTGTGGACTAAATTAATTCATGGTTCTGATTTAGTTATTTTAATATTTAACTTGGGAAATTATCATCTGAAAACTATTAAACATTTTTTGAACCTTTATAAGATAGATGGAGACCAATCAAAATTATTAGTCATTGGAAATAAACGAGATTTAGTGAATGATAAGGAAGTTAGAAGTATTAAGAATGAAATAGGAATTCGAGATTTTGTGGAAATGTCGCTGAATTCCCCTAATGCAAAGTCTCAGGTTCAATTATTGATAAGAGAAACAATAGGATTAAAGGAAGATTTACCTGAAAATTTTGAGAATATGGTAAACGAAGCCGAAAGTTTATTAAATATTGGTAATACTATTCAAGCTCTAGCTAAATTTAAAGAAATCGTTAAAATCTGTACCATTCATCGCGATCTTGAAAACAGTATAAAATACCAAGTAAAAGTGGACGAGATTAATGAAAAATTAAGGGAACAAACGGAAAGACGAAAGCGACTTGCACCATCACCTGAGTTTGACATGCCAAGGGAACTTAAATTTAAGAAAAAGATTTCGGTAAAACCTTTACCCTCATCACTTCCTTCAATTGAATCTCTAGCTCAAGAAAAATCAGATCCCATAACCCAACCATCTACTCTTGAAGCGGCACCACAAAAATTAGTCTCCTTTCAGAAATTAGAATCAAAACCAGTTGAGCTGAAGGTAATTAAAACTACAGAAATCCCCCCAAGACCAGCAAGATCTTTGCCTTCTACTAAAAAAGGGGAAAAAGCAAAAACTACAAAAGCTAAGATGCCCATGGAATTGTTTGGTGAACATGAAAACTTGACCAAGGACATAAAAAAGCGGAAAGTTTCAGATTATACAACTGAATTACAGAAATTGATCACTGAGAAAGGAGGATCCCTAAGCTTAAATTTATGCGAGCAACTCGTACAAGATTTAGAACAATCTTTAGGAAGACAGTTAACCATTGAAGATGTGGAATTAGCAGCAGACTTTTTTGTAAAACAAGAACAAGCAACATAACAAAAATAGTTCAACCTAAGTTCACAACTTACTTCTTTTAAAATAATTCACAATTCTGCTAGATAATAGCAAAACTTTTTTGTAAAAGTTTTACTACATTTCTATAAAAATAAACTGACCTAAAACTAAAGTCTTTAAAATGAGTGCGATAAAAGAACTTCGGGAATATTTTGCTGAAATAATGAGATTAGGTTATATTAATTCTCTCTTAAATTGGGATCAAGAAGTAAATATGATGGAGTATAAATCCCTTGAGGGGAGGTCGAAACAGGTATCATTAATAACTAAGTTAACTCATCAAAGAATCACCTCAGATAAAGTAGGTAAAATGATAAAAGAAGCACAACAGCTTGATCTTAACGAAATTGATAAAGCTATGCTTCGAGATATAACCAGAGATTATAATTTAGCAACTAAATTGCCCGAAAAGTTGGTTACAGAAATAGCTGAAACAAGTATACTGGCGGCGAAGGAATGGAGGGATGCCAGAGCTAAAAGTGATTTTTCAATTTTCCAGAATATTCTAGAAAAAACAGTTGAATTGCAAATAGAAAAGGCAGAAAAACTTGGGACTCATCCTGATATATACTCAACCTTAATTGATTTGTATGAACCTGGTGCAACTTACCAATGGATTGCCAATATATTTAATCCACTAAGACC
>JAEOTL010000170.1 GCA_016839845.1 Promethearchaeota archaeon | reverse complement strand
TATCAGGTTTCAAGACCTTTTCCTTCACAGTAGAATTAAAAAAAAGCATAACTGGTGATAATCTAGATAAATCATGGTATAAATTATATAATGGCTCTCTATGGACAGAAAAGATATTCTTTGATAACAATGGGACCATTGATCAAGATAATTGGAGCCTTTATGGAGATGGTCCTATATGGATATATTTCTATGTAAATGATACAGTTCCAAATTTAGGTTCAAATTCTATCGTAGTATATCGGGATCTCATTGCTCCAGAAGTAAATATAAGCACTCCTTCTCCTAATGCATTATATGGATCGGACTCACCCTATGTATCTCTGGATATTATTGACCTTCACTTTAATTTTATAAAGTATAGATTTTACAATGAAAGTATGCAATGGTCAAAAAATTACACATTATCGGGAACAGAAGGAAAACTCAATGAGAAAGCATGGACTAAATCCGTCGAAAATGGAACTCTAATAATACAATTTTTCTCATACGATGAGGGCGAAAATCTGAACATTACTCAGATCACTGTAAGAGTAGACATCATTGATCCAGTTATTAATGAAATTGTATCTCCTGGTGTTGGTACCACTCATAGGACAATACCCCCATGGTATGATCTAGACATAAATGAACCAAACTTTGAATATTTATACTATGTTTTAGACGATACAACTAAAAAATTGTGGTCTTCCACAACTACATCATTAAGTGGTTCAATTGACCAAGCGTTATGGGATCAGTTAAGCAACGGAAACATTCATATTACATTTTGTGTTCGAGACCTAGCAGGAAATGAGAAAAATGAAACTGTTACAATCATAAAAGACGTGATAACTCTCCCTGGAGCACCACCTCCTGCAGATGACGATGATGACGATGATGACGGAGAAGATGATTCAATGGATTGGATAATTCGTGCACTATTAGCGGGAGCAATTAGTGGTAGTGTAGGAATTTCCCTAAGAATTGCTTATAGTAAAATTAAGAAAAAGAGAGAAGCTGCGCGAGAGGCAGCAGCACCAACCGTAATCTTAAAAAAGAAATATCAAATTGTCCATCATGACTTTTTAACACCATATGGCAAAGTAGAGAAAAAGGAGTTCAAAGTTGGAATTGCACAAATTGGGTTATCAAAAACGGGCAATCTTATAACCGAGTTATTCGACATGACCCCTGAAGGACTCATGAGAATTCGTGAAAATATGGTAGAAACCGTAAGTGCTAATATTAAAAGCATGATTGAATCCGCGCATAAAAATAAGATTAACATTTTACTCTTCCCTGAAATGACATTTGACCTCAATTATAAAGGAATGGTGAAAGATGTCAAGAAATGGGCGCAAGAATACAATATGTACATAATTACAGGTGGATATCATGATATCAAAACTAAACAAAATATTTGCGCTGTATTTGGACCGGAAGGCATTCAATGGAATCAGGAAAAACATACTCCTGCGACGATTCACTTTGGAAAGAAGGTATTTACGGAGGCAATAGAGATCCAACATCCTCCACATAAACTTCACATCTGCGCAACCGAGTATGGAAGAATCGCAATTGCGATATGTCGAGACTTTCTTGATATGGATTTAAGGGTTGAAATTAAAAATTGCGAGCCACCTGTAGATCTTTTCTTTAATCCTGCCTATACTCCCGTTACAGTCGATTTTGAGGCAACTCATTTCGATGCTCGTCGATCTGTTTATGCATATACTTTCTTTGCTAATGTTGCAGAATATGGTGGCACTATTATTAACACACCAGAAAAAGACAGGACAAAAAGACAGATCCCTCCGAAAGAAGAAGGGTTGATCTTCAAGGACGTTGATCTATTTAGCTTGCGTTCAGAACGAAAGAAATGGGAGCGAAGGCAAAGTAAAGAAAAGAGATATATTCAAAGTACGAGATCATAAAGGTTCCTTTTTTATAATAACAAATTTAATAGAAGAATTAAATTCCGTAATTTAATTTATAATTCATCTTACCTTTTGAAATATAACACTAATTTTAAAAAATAGATATAGCTTATATTCTTAAGAGAACATTATAAAAGAAATTTTCTCAAATATTATAAAGAAGATATAGAAATTTATTATGACTTTAAATTCCCAAATAAAACCTATAAAACCATCTGATATTCCAACCAGCAGGAGTAATAGAACGCAGATCTTAAAGAAAAAGATTTTAGATGCGCCTTATGAGATTTGTATCGAGCGAGCTCGCTATTTTACACAAATATTTAAGGAAACAGAAGGCGAACATCCTTCATTAAGAGCGGCTAAGGCTATAGAGCGAACTTTAGATAATATGACAATTTACATTTTACCAGAAGAGCTTTTAGTTGGTAATCGATCAAGTAAATTAGTAGCCTCTGTAATTCCAATTGAGAGAGGCGAATTTAACATGATTTTGGAATTAGATCTAAAAAATGTTATGAAAAGAAAGGTTAAGCCATTTCAATTATCTCCTGAAGAAAAAAGAGAACTACTTAAAGAAATTATTCCATATTGGAAAAAAAAAACAATCCGATACTATAAAAAGCAAGAATGGAAACAAGAGGACTTATTAATAAAACCTAGGTTCGGTTTTTTTTCACTCTTCCGCAGGATGAAATACTTTGGATTAAAGTCCCTATGGAAAACAGTAAAACCATTTTTAAAAGGACGATTCTTTCATACTTTTAGAGCATTTAGAGAAATCGCATTAAACAATCCTAATCTTGTAGATGATGTGTTTGATGATCAAGGTCATCTTATTTTAGGAATAGATAACGTAATGCCAATTGGCTTCAAGGGTATTAAAGAAAAAGCGTTGAAATTAAGAGAAAAAAATCCTGAACGAGCTGTGTTTTACGATTCTGTAGTTATTTGTTGCGATACTGTCAAAAGATTTGCTGATAAATTTGCCTCACAAGCATTAAAAATGGCTCATGAAGAATTAAAAGAAGAACGTAAAGAGGAATTACTTCAGATTTCAAAAAATATGACAAATGTTCCTTGGAATCCTCCTGAAAATTTTTATGAAGCAATGCAATTTCTATGGTTTACTCAAGATATTGCATTAATTGCTTTCGGATTAGGTGGAATATTTGCTATTGGAAGGCCCGACCAATATCTTTTCCCATATTATAAAAAAGATATTGAAGAAGGGATTATCACTCGTGAATTTGCGTTGGAATTAATTGAAGAATTGCTAATTAAACTTAGTTATAATCTTTTTGTCTTACCTTCATATGCAAAAGAAACAGCTTCCGAACTTGGAGGAGATAATAATGCCGTAACAATCGGGGGAGTTGATAAAAACGGAAATGATGCTACAAATGATTTATCTTTTGTATTTATGGATGCGATTATAAATATCAAGAGCATGACAAATTCTTTTTCTATGAGATTGAATTCTAAATCCACTGAAGAATATCTACTTAAAGTAGCGGAGGTTTTTTCAAAAACTTCGGGACCTGCCATATATAACGATGAAATTATTATTCCCGCCCTAAAGGAGACAGGATGTTCAATAGAAGATTCAAGAGATTATGGAATTATTGGTTGTGTGGAGCCAACTAGTTGCAGTAACACTCACGGGTGTACAGCTGGAAACGATATATCTCTCGTTGGGATATTAGAGAAAGTACTAAATAATGGTAAATTGAAGATGATGGGAAAAAGAACTGGCTTAAAAACAGGTAAATTTGAAAAATTTAAGTCATTTGAAGAAATACTTGAAGCATATAAGAAACAATTATCTTCCTCTATTGAATATATAGCTAAGTGTGTAAATGGTAAAGATAAAGTCTATATGGAAAGGTTTCATAACCCTTATCTCTCTTTAACCATAGATGGGTGTTTAGAGAAGGGATTAGATATCACGGAGGGAGGAGCAAAATATAATTTTGGTTCAATAACAGCAAGAGGTCTTGCAACCACTGCGGATTCGTTATTTGCGATTAAAAAAGCTGTTTTTGACGAGAGGTGGCTTACCTTAAAAGCCCTAAAGAAATTACTAAATAAGAATTTTAGAAAGAATGAAGCTATTAGGCAAAAATTAGTAAACAAAATTGCCAAATATGGAAATGATAATGACGAGGTAGATGAGATCGCAAGATGGGTTGCGGATATATTTTGCGATGAGACAATGAAACAAAAATCTATTAGAAATGGGGGCATTTTTAGACCAGGATTCTTTTCCTATGGTATGAATGTAGTTGATGGTTCATTTTTAGGAGCAACACCCAATGGAAGAAGAGCGGGAGAACCAGTATCTAATAGCATTTCTCCAAGTAATAATGCTGAAAAAAAAGGGCTTACTGCGATTATTAAGTCGTATTCTAAGTTAAACCAAATTAAATTCTCAAATGGAAGTGCCTTAAATATAAAACTGAGTCCCTCATTTTTAGAATCAGAAGAAAGAAAAAATATATTTATAAATTTCATGAAATCTTTTGTAGATTTAAAAGCAATGCATGTTCAATTTAATACAGTTGACACTGAAACTTTATTAGATGCTCAAATCCATCCAGATAATTATTGGGATTTGGTGGTGAGAGTATCGGGATATTGTGCTTATTTCAACGATCTAGGGAGGCATGTTCAAGACGATATTATCCAACGTGCGCAATTTAATACTATTTAATTTCTCTTAATATTTCATTTTCTAAAGAAACTTCTAAGGAGTCATAAAAAATTGAACCAAATTTTTCATAAAATTCTTTTTTAATCTTCATTATTAATGATTTATCTCCCTTCTCAGGTTTTCCTTGAGACCAAAAGATTTTTCCTCGATGCGACAAATCAATTTTTTCTTGTTCTTTAATAATATTACCCGCTTTTATTACATACTCAATATTGGTTAAAGCGGTCTTGATGCTATTAGGATTCTTAGAAATATCAATATCGTTAATACTAATATCTATTATATTAATGTCCGCGTCGGCCCCTATACCAAGATTACCTTTTATGCCACCAAGCCCCAAAGATTTAGCTGGACTTGCCCGGGTTAATATAACAAATTCGTTAAATGTTAGAGTTTTATCATTATTTATCAAAGAATTGTCCTT
>JAEOTL010000543.1 GCA_016839845.1 Promethearchaeota archaeon | reverse complement strand
CATAACTCGCCCTCCTAGAACTTCGATGTGCGCATTGGGATATTCAGGGGGTGCTTTAACAATTTTAATATCCAATTTTTTAGCAAAGGGATCCATAGCCCAGCAATCTACTTGCCAAAAGCGTTGTTCTGTAATATCCCCTACGTAATTATTACTTCCTCGACGGTATTTGTTTTTTATAACAAGGTAATTCTTGGTATATTCATCAGTTTTAATAAAAGTTTGATAGGCAGAATTGGTCTTCTCAAATCCTAATGTATGGATGGGAACAACGTCCGGTTCATCGTTATGCTCTAAGGCTCGAATAACTCGTTCTCGTTTTGATAATACCATAATAAGATGTGGGAACTTCAATAAATAAAGTTTATGCGTAGGACTTAGTTAGTGATTCTAAAGTTTATGAAAGAAGTTACCCGAGCAAAATAGTTAAATAATTGCCATACTTATGTTTTTTATTTTATATTAAGTGTAATCCGCAAATAGAGTGGAATGGTTATTATTGAGGTGTTGTATTGAATGTCAGAAAAAGTATGGCAAAAAGCTGCCCAAGCAGTTGTTAAAGCGAGTAGTGATTCACTTCTTCAGGCGAATGAAACTATTGTTGAGTTGCTAAAGACAATACTTAATGAAGAGGAAGCGAAGTTTATCTCGAATTTCAGGAAACCTATTTTATCAATTGAAAGATTAAAAGAAAAAAGCGGTATGGATGATCTTTCGATTATGCAAATGTTGGATTCAATAATGAAGAAAGGGGTAATTATGGATATTCCGCATAAAATAACTGGTGAAATGGTTTATCAACTATTAGCACCCCTTCCATATCTATGGGAATATTCCATAATTAAGAAAGACTCAGAGGAACAGAAGAAGAAACTCGCACAAATCCATGAAACAATGATGAAAGAAGCAGTTGAGCGAACTCAAAAGAACTACGAAGGAATGATGCCATTTTTAAGAGCTCAATTTCCACCTCTTGCAAGGACTATTCCAATTGAAAAAGATTTGGGGATTCCCCTTGAAGAAACAATTCCACTCTCCAAAGCTTCAAAAATATTAGAAAAGCAGGAAATCATCTCTCTTTCAGAGTGCCCCTGCAAGCTTGATAAGAGTCTTATCGAGGAACCTTGCAATACTACGGATGAGAGATATAGATGTTTCCATTTTGGAAATACTGGGAGATATTTTATAGAGCATGGTTTCGGGGAGTCGGTTTCGATTGAAAAAGCAAAAGAGATCTTGAGGGCTGCTGAAAAAGATGGGCTTGTTCATAAAGTTTTCCATTACAGTTTTGATCCAAAAGAAGAAGAGGAGGCATTATGTAATTGTTGTAAGTGTTGTTGTATAGTTTTTCAGAGTTTCCACAGAGGTATCTGGCCATTCCATACTATAACATCATATATAGCACGAGTGGGTAACAATAAATGTGAAGGTTGCGGAACTTGCGTCGAAAAATGCCCCATCGAAGCCTTATCTTTGACCAATGGAAAATCCTCTATTGATGAGACTAGATGTATAGGGTGCGGTGTTTGTGTTTACCATTGTCCTGAGAATGCTCGGAGTCTAGAAAAAACTGAATTGAGAAATGTGTATATTCCCCCTCCAAAGAAGGAATGAGTCTCTCCTCTACAAATTTCTTTTTAAATTTCCAATTTATTCCTCTTTATAATGTGGAGATCCAGCTTTCATAAAACGGTCTAAGTGACGCATCGTCGCTATAATTCTTCCAGTTTCTTTTTCTTCTAGTGTAGAATCAAGCCAAAAGTACTCAGTTTTCCTAGACGCTCCAATACAAACAAATTTTCCTTTCGCAATATAAGGTACCCCGATTAATGCTGGACCGTTTATACATTTAAGTTCTGTGGCACCATAAAACGGAACAGCATTATATTCAGCTGTACTGGTGCTCTCAAAACCCATCCCCATGGATTCAAACAGAGCTGTAGGATAAAAGATCGCTTTACCCCATGGGGATTTACTATCATCTTTATAATAATCCAATTGGTCGATAATTCTTCGAAGGCCATTATTAGCTGCTTCTTGTGTAAGGATAATCTCTCTAGAAGGAAGATCATCTCCGACTTTATGCCTTGCCAAAATGCGTAATTCTTCATGCGGGCTATTTTTTAATTCTATAGCTTGTAAATACGAGGGTGCTTTAGGTGACCCAATTGACACATTCCCGGTCATTATTTGTTGTCCACTTTTCATTTCTGCCCACGCATTAAGTTGTATATCCTCTGTTGAAATAGGTAGCCTATCTTCAGTGATATCAGGGGGTAATTCAATAATCGCTCTTACTTCTTCTTTATCGGTTGTTGCAAATGTGTAATACATACTCACAGTTCCCTTCTCAAACCAGCGATCACCAAAGATTTTCTTTGCTAAAGGTGCAAACATACTTAAATGGATCGTTCCCTGTATCGTTCCTCCACGCATTCCAACCTTTTTAGCTACGGTATCATCGTGGATTGAAGTGGTGCTGGCTTTATAAACATTTTCTGGGGCTCTCCAACCGCCAAATATCTTCCCATCTTTAATTTTGGTATCATCTGCCATTTAACTTTCACCATTTTCATTTAATTTACAAAACTTCAAAAAACTCACATATCTATATTACGTTTAAATCTTAAAAAAAATAATCATTTTAATCAAAATATATCTCTGTTTAATTTTTTCTTTATAAATGATAAATTTTAAAAAATAGTGAACTATGGGACTTCATAAACCCTTTACTATAGTAAGTATCCTTATACTCAATATTACATCGTGGGCTTCTGTTTCAGTATTTGGACCACTTATACTTGATATTACTCGGAGTCTATATATTCAAACTGGGATTACTGGAGCAGTTCACTCACTATTTTTAATTGTCTCAGGAGCATCCTCTTTTCTTTGGGCTTTTCTTGGAACGCGGTCCTCACCAAAGAAGCTACTTCTCTGTGCCTTATTAATGTATTCTGGGGTACTTAGTCTTACTTCCTTTTCAGGGAATTTAATCACATTTGTTATATTTCGTGTGATTGCTGCTATTGGATTTGGTGCTCTGTTACCTCTTACCAGCACAGTCATTTTAGATCTTTACCCTTCAGAGAAGAAGACAAAATCTCTAGCTTTACTAGGTACCTCCACTTTTATCGGAATTGGGGCAGGAAACGTTATAACAGGAATATTATTAGGAATTGTCTCATGGAGGGCAATCACCTTCATTCTTTCAGTGAATTGTATCTTTTCCAGTATTATTTTTACATTTTCAAGAATACCTGAGCAAAGGGTATCAAGGTCGTCATATAACAATCATAAGAATGCATTTCGGGTTCAGAAAACAAGCTTAAACACCCTCACAAAGTCTCACTCAAACATTTTTCTCTTAGGGTTCTTCTTTATTCATGATTTTGTAATTGGTACTACCTCATTTTACCTTATTCCTTTATTAAGAACTGATTTTTCATTCACTCCTTTTGCTTCAATGCTCATTCAAACCCTAACATATCTCCCTTTACTAGTAGGAATCCCCTACTGGGGTAAAAAAGCAGATAAAAGATCACTCAAAGATCCAAGAGGAAAGATAAAGCTTCTTCTATCAACAGTTTCAATAGGTCCTTTTGCTTCAATTGTTGCATATTCTCTTGGGAATGTCCACATAGGTCTTTTTATAGGAGGTCTTATGATATTCACATTTATAACCTCCTCGGCAACCTCGATTGCCTATTCAATTCTCGGTGACATCAATTACCCGGAGTTACGACCTACAGTGTTCTCATTTGGGAATTTGAGTGCCATCCTAGGAAGGAGCTTGGGAATTGCCCTTTGCGGAGTTCTTTATAACACCATTTCACTGAATTATAGCTTTATTTTTTTGCAGTGGCAAGTAATATTTTTGATTGGATTGCCGTTTACGCTACTTCTCGCTCGAAAGAAAGTTCCTTTAGAGATGGAAAAAGTACGTAAACTCATTGTAAAAAAGGAGCAAAGTAAAAAATTAAACTTTGCAGGAAAGGAAATAACTCAAACAAATAAAATCGAGGTGATCATTGAGAGTGTACTGGATAATCAGATGAACATTATAAAAACACTTCGAAAACTAGCAAAAAGTCAATATTTTCTGAGTAAGATGATGTATTATACTTTAGAGGTAGTAAAAAGAACCATTCATCGCATTGATAATTTGGAAAGTGATCATGATGACGTTCTCATGTTTGAAGGGCAAGATACAGAGAGTTATTTTAAAACTATTGAAGAGCTCAAAGCCCATTTGGATTAGGAAACATTAATATTATAAATAATACAAAAATAATATTAATTTAGAGGGAAAATCACCCAAGTTAAAAACAAGATTATGGTTAGTATAGCCAATTTACTCTTAGTGTTATCAGCCTCTACTACTGGAGTGTTAGTTGCAATTGCTGGGATAATAACCTTTATTTACGCAATAAGGAGACACAATTATCTTATATTCTTGTTTTCCGCAATGTGGCTTCTCTATGGGATATTTTGGTTCATTGATGCCGCTGCTCATTATTACTATTCATCATTTCTTATGTCTATAGCAATTCTTCCGCAACTTATTGGGGTTCCTTGTATCTTTATTTTTATCGAACTTAGTAGAAAAGAAAATGTTAGTTCTACGAAGATTACGGCTCTGTTTATAATCGAAATTGCTTTATTATATGTAAATTTTCTACCAGGGGGAAGAGTAATTATCCCTGGTTACGGAGTCCATAATAAAGGTATTCTCCGTATATTTCAAGTTGTTTTCCTTCTATATTTTGTATTGTTTTATTTTCTCTGGAGTTTTCAAACCTGGAAAAAAGCACCACACGAATTAAAGCGTCTAATGAATTTTCATCTTTTTGGGAGTATCTTATTTTCCATAGCTACAGCTACTATGTATGCACTTGGCAGTTTTTTTAAAATCCTTAATTCAGTTGGCTTTTTTATTAACGGAATAGGTGCTTTCATAACTGTTGTAGTTGTATTAAAGGAGCCAAAGATCATCTATATCCTGCCATTTAAAGCATATAGAATTTTAGTGGTTGACACAAATGAAGGACTCACTCTTTTTAAATACGATTGGGCTAAATTAGGAGAAGTAGAAGAAAATATCTTTTCCACTGTGCTCCAATCAATAGGAAGTATACTTGATGAAATTCTAAAGAAAGGTGAAGTCAGAGAGATCCAGATGGATAGAGCAGTCTTACTTATCCAGCATGACAAAAAGTATCCGATCGCGTCCGTTTTAATCTCGACAAAATCGACTAAGTCATTACGATTTGGCCTCAGGGTGTTTTATGATCAATTCATTTCAAACTTTTATACGCTTGGAGATGATCTTCATGAGGTTAGTAAATTTGATAAAGCAAAAACATTAATTGAAACCGTCTTCGATTTTGTTCCAGAATATAGAAAAATAGCTTAAGATTAGAAAAGTATTATATCCTAAAAAAAAAAAAGTTAAGAATTTAATTATTCATTTAAATCTCTGTTTCCCATCCATTTTTTTCCATGAATGGGTAAAAATCGCTACCCCAGTAACCCCAGTTAAAAGGCCATGGGAGATCTGTGTCTCCTATACCATCTCCGTTAATATCAATACCAGGATAATCAGACCAATAATTCCCATCCCAATTGTTTGCACCCCAAACTTGATTATCGTCCCATGCCTGGTTAGTATTATCAATGAAATTGTTATGGTTAATTATATTACCACTAAGAGATCCCGCTAATGTGAGACCGTATACCAAATTTTCAACAATGTCATTACCCGAAATAAACTGGTTATTAGAACTTATCATCGATATCCCATAGGAATTTTTTTTACAGAGGTTGTTTTCTATAGTGTTAGGCCACCAAGGATTATTTACCACGAGAATACCATTTTCCAAGTTATCAGTGCAATCATTTCCTCTTATCTCATTAAGATATGCAAAGTCATGGAGGACTATGCCACCACCACCACTAGTAGGACTACCAATCAAATTCATGATACAGTCGTTTTGAGTTATTAAGTTATACGATGCATAATTTCCAATGGATATACCCCATGTATTACCTTTGCATAAATTTTTATTAACTATATTATGATTCGACAATCCAATGACAATACCCGTTTCAATATTATCAACACAGTCGTTTCTAGTTAAAAAATTATAATCAGAACTTCCCAATGTACTTATAGTAGAATCCCAAAGCAGAATTCCCCACATGTTTTCATTACAGTAGTTATCAACAATAAAATTATAATCGGAATTATCAAGATAAATCCCGGGTCCAATATTTCTTCCCACGGTATTTTTCTGTATTACATTATTATCGGAGTTTTCTAGTGAGATCCCTGCTGCTCCATTATTACTAACGATGTTTCCCTGTATTTTATTATTCTCGGAATTTTCTATAAGATAGATCCCTGACATTGCGGTACCACTAATAATATTTTTCTGTATTTTATTATCATTAGAACCATCTAGTGCGATCCCGACTCCGTGCCCAGAACCTTGCCATCCGTTATTAAGGATTTGATTTTTGAATATGACTCCATTTTTTGTATTTATTAAGACAATTCCCGCATTTGGATCATTAAATGAGAGCGGTTTTGTATTATATAATTTAGAATCCATTATTTTAAAGTATACTTCTGAATTCGAAATTGCTATACAAAAACGAGAACCATATCCATCTATAACAAGATTTTTTATAATATACGGATCATCTGGTGTACCTGAACCCTTACACCAAGGTTCTGCAACTGCATCTTCCCATGTAAAAGCTCCATATTCATCTATAACTATTGGACCAGGTTCCCATACTCTTTTTGCTGTAACAGCAAGGAAGGGTACTGTAAAAGATAGGACAATTAAAGTTGCCAAAAGGCTAAATTTAACTACTCTTCTTACCATTTTCATTCGCCTTCAATTTTAATAGATTTATTATGAACTAAAAATTTTAGTTCACAATTGAGATTTATTATACGCAAACTAGTATTTAATACTTTCGAATTAACGAGCTTCTCTGTACATACATATTGAATAATTTGTCAGTACATTATACAAACTCAATACTTTTCTTTGTAGGTACAAACTAAATATATTGTCTGTACATTACAAAATTTCAATATTGTAGCCGAATTGGTTTTGGTTGAGATAGGTTGAGAAGATAAGAGAAAAGATATATCTATTAAGTGGATCTTTTTTAATCCCCTTTTTAGGTAAGAAAATTAAAAATCTCCGCCGTTTTCTTTATAATTGTCAACCAAATTATAACCAAGTATGAGTCCAATTGAATATTTTCAGGTTAACTATACGTAAACAGACATTATTATCAACCTTCAAATCGAACAACTAAAATATCAGTCTATTAATAGTCTAAGAGTCTATTCACAGTTCTCACTCTCAAACTATATATTGACCGCATATATACAATAATTATACAAAAAACATGAAAAAGTGTGAAAAAAAACATGACCCAAGCTTATGAAAAAGTAATGGAAATGATAATTGAAATTGAACAACCTGAAGTTGAAGCTCCAATCGAAAGTGAAGTTGATGAACTACTTGGAGATTTAAATCCAAGATATTTTGAAGAATGCATGATCCTTGATGAAGCCCGACAAAAAGCCTATACCTCAGACGTTAGTATGAGTTCAAATTTTAATGTGTTTACCACCTACTAAAGGTATAAAATTCTTTTTTTATCTTCTCTTTTTAGATTTTTAACCATTCTTTCAAATTTTCAATCAATTTCAGTAAACCTTATTAGGAGTTTAAAACAAATAAGCTATAACCCGAAATCTAAGAAAACCAATTTGTATTAAACAAGTACACAAAAGGTAGGTGAATTATATATGGTATTAATAATGACCACAACCTGGTTTCCCCCATCCCAGATTCCTAAGATGATGGAATTAGGAGCTAGTGAAGAATGGGCGAAATTGACCCCTCCTGAAGAGAAAAATCTAGCATTATTAGGGGGAATGACTGCCACTAAAGATGGCTATAAATCAATCTGGGTAAAAAAAGTAGATCTGGAAAACTTCCTTATTAACTATCGAGGTACTGCGACTAGAGCAGCCTTCATGGCAAATAATTTGGAAGGAGTTACATACCAAATAGAAATTTTATCCGAAGGGGAAGATGCTCAAGCTTGGGAAGATTTCATCGGTCAAAAATAAATAAAAAACTTAATATCTTTTTTTTTTTTAATCTTCTAGTTTTTAGCAATAAGGAATGTGAACCTACTACTAATACTAAGGAACATCTATTGGGGATTTTAAATAACTTTTTTTAACGATATAATATAGTTGTTTTCAACAAAGAAGGATCTGCTTAACATGAAATATGAAGAAGCCATTAATGCTCATTACGGTCAATCGGATCTTGGGGGTAAAATTCTTGCAATACTCCAGAGGGAAGGGATAAATACCGCAGAAGATATAAAAAAAATTTTTACTCCAATTGAAGAACTTCACTTCGGAGGAAGTGCTGCTACACTAGATCTTGCCCAAAAGGTAAGTATTGATGAAAATATGAAGGTATTAGATATTGGGTGCGGCATTGGAGGACCTGCGAGGAATTTAGTTTCTAACTTCGGATGTCTTGTGACGGGAATCGACCTGACCAAAGAATATTGTCGTGTAGCAGAAGCAATTAATGGATATTTAGGATTAAAAGATTATATAAAAATTGTGCAGGGTAATGCCCTCAATATGCCTTTTGAAATGGCGGAATTTGACATTGTTTTCATGCAGCATTTCTTAATGAATATCAAGGACAAAGACCGTATTTTCTCTCAAATTCACAATATTCTTAAACCTAAAGGACGTTTAGCACTCCACACAATCTGCACGGGGGCTGCTACCCCGATATACTTCCCTGTGATGTTTGCAAATGATCCTGATATATGTTTTCTCCTTGCGGCAAGTGAACTTCGTAAACTCATCGTTAATAACGGTTTTACAGAGCTTTCATGGTATGATGTTACATACAAGATCCTCAAAGATATCCAACAAGCAAGAAGTAAGCGTCCGAAAAATAGACCTCGATCAATTACCCCGGAACTTTTCAATCTTATTTTTACGGATATATCTACAAAATGGAAGAATGCAATGCGAAACTTCACAGAAGATCGCTGGGTACTGATTCAGGGAATTTTTGAAAAAACTTAGTCATTATAATTAAGAATAAATCTCAAAGTTAACTTATCTTATTTAAGGTGATGAAACTGTATAAAAAGATTTTGCTCGCAACAGACGGTTCTGAACATGCGAATAATGCTGCCAAAAAAGCAGTAGAGTTTCAAAAAATCTGGGATAGTGAAGTAGTAGTAATCCACTCAATTAAAGATAACAGGATTCCCTCAGAACTCTATCCAAATATTGATGTCTTATATGCAAAATACAGTAGTTTGGAAGAAGTTTATAAGGATGCGGGAACAAAACTCTTGAATAAAACAAAGCGAATGTTTGGAGATAGGCAATCGTCGGTAGAAACTCGTTTAATTGAAAAGGAAGCACCGGAAGATTATATTAGACGCATTGTTGAGGAGGAAAAATTTGATCTCGTTGTTTTAGGAAGTAGAGGACAACACTCTAAAGTAAAAAAGGCCCTATTAGGATCAGTTTCCTCCAAAGTATCCAGAAATGCCCCATGTGACGTGTTAATTATCAAATAGGGTTTGTTTAATCCATCATTCCCGTGATTTTTATATTTCAACAGATTTATATAAGATTTAGGATGCTTTTCATATATTATGAGCCAGAAAGATATTGAGAAAATAAGAAAGATTATTTCAGACAGGAAAGAAGCCCACGAGTTTTTCTTGAACAGAGAGTCAAAAACCTATAAATCCTTCCTTGAGTTAGAAAAAAACACATTTTCGGATAATTTTTTACCCAAAATGTATAAAGAACTTATAGCTCTCGGGATTTCTATAGTTATCAATTGTGAATCTTGTATAGAGTGGCATATTAAAGAGGCTCTTAATTCGGGTGCAACTGAAGACCAAATTATTGAAGCCATTGAAGTAGGAATTGAAATGGGTGGGGGTCCAGCAACAGTTTCAAGTAGGTTTGCCATAAAGGTTCTTGATTATCATAGAAAATGAGTCATTTTTCCAATTCCCACACGTTGAGTTTCGCAGAGCCTAGATTTTTAATAACTATGTCAGCAATTTCAAATTTTTTAAAACACTTCAAGGATTTTGTTTAGTATGGATAATGATGAAACTGAGGTAGTACCTCGAACCGGATTTTTTCAGATATTAAGACGATTATGGCCTAGTTTTCTAATTTATAATTCCTATGCTTTCACCCTCTCAGCAATATTTATCAACTTTTTAGTGTTTTCTACTATAATTTGGCCGAGTGAGAGTTTCCATTCTAGCGAAATGGGAGTTTTAGTGGGCGTATATATGTATATGATGGCCTTTTCGGGAATATTATTTGGAGTATTGGCAGATAGATATTCACGTAAGTATCTCATGGTTATAGCGGAAGTAATTTTTGGTCTAGGATATTTATTGAATGGTTTTGTACCTCAAGGATTAGGTATGCAAACATTTATCCCCTTTCTATTATTTAACTTAATGAGAGGGTTCGCTGCTGGCGGGATTTGGCCCATAATTAACTCCTATGGTAATGATTCTACTACGGAGGATGAAAGATCTCAATTTTTTGGCATATTACAAGCATTATTCCAGCTCTTTCAAATTGTGGGGATGGTTATTTCGGCCTTCTTATTTCAGAATTTATTCTGGAGACAATACTTTTGGATAGTGGGTACTATATACATTTTGTTTGGATTATTGATACTCATTAAAGGCAAGGAACCAAAACGCGCATCCACTCATAAAGAATTAGAGGGTATATTATCATCAAAAAATGTCAAATATGAATACAAATTGAATAAATCAACGATAAGATCGACAATATTCGCACCCACAAATGTTATTGCATTTGTAGAAGGCATTTTTACTACTGTCATGTTAATGATCCCCGATTTCTTATTTGTTCCTTATATTCAGTCTGAACCATATAACTTTTCTCCTTTTGCCTCAAGTATTTTTATGATAATGTTTGGACTTCCGGGGGGATTATTGGGCTCCTTGGCATTGGCAAAGCTATCTGATAAACTGGCAAAAAGGAATATAAGAAATCGAGTTTATATGATTGTGATATCAATCGTAGGGTTATTTTTATTCTATGTGGTTTTATTCTTTCTCCCTCTTCCTCATATGACAGTCTCTCAAGGGAATAACTTAGGTTTTCTTTTAAGCATCCCTCTTATATGGATAATGGGAATGTTCGCTCTAATTGCCCGGGGAATTGTAGGCCTGTGGAATATAAATCAACCTCCTATATTACAAGCTATCAATCTACCAGAAGCTCAGGGAACTATCAGCTCTGCTAATCAATTTCTTGAAAATCTAGGTAGTGGGACGGGACCAATAATTGCCGGAGCTTTGTTAGCCTTTTTTAATAATAATTTTCAGTTAACAGTTTCAATAACTATGGGAATAGGGATAATTGGGGCATTAATATGGCTATTAGCTGCTCGATGGATTAATAGAGATGTTGAAAGAATCTCAGGAATATTGAAGCAACGTGGGATAGAGATGTCTAACAATAATCAAGAAGAGAATTAAAATTAAAACTTCAAAAAAAGATAATAATTTTTGTTTTCCTACTTTTTTCTTAATATGTATCTATAGTGCTGGTCAAATTAATTAGAGATAACAATATGTTACCTGCTTGGTTAAGCTTCATCATCGTAATCGGTATCGTTATGGTCCTTTCTAAATATGAATTAGGGATAATATTAACTTTAGGAGCAGTAGGTTTTGCAATTTTAGCGGGAGTTAATATCATACAATCTTTAACAAACGTAGTTAGAGATCCCTCAATTTTACTCTTAATCATTATTATGACACTTATTCCCATACTGGGTGGGATAATGGAAGAATCGGGCTTGATGATGGAGATGATTCAAAAACTACGAATTTCGAGGAAAACGTCGTTAATGATGATACCTGCTTTATTTGGATTATTACCGGTACCTGGTGGTGCTTTAATGTCGGCTCCTATTGTACATCAGATAGATTCTGAAGAGGATGCGAATACAAAAGTTTCTATTAATGTCTGGTATCGCCACATGCTTATCATGATTTACCCTCTATCTTCCTCATTGATCATCGCAAGTATTCTTACGAACATTAATCTCTACATACTTGCACTGGGAATGGTGCCCGGTTTAATTATAATGTGGATAGTAGGATATGTTGTCTTAGTTAGGAATATTACACCCTTTCTAGAACAAGGAGAACGGGATCTTAAACGAGCCTTTCGCAATTTACTCCCAATTCTTATAGCTCCGATTTTTGATTTTATCGGAAGAATTGTTTTTAACTTCGCATATCCTGAGGTTTTCCTTCTGGTAGGCCTTGTAATCAGTATTTTAATGGCATTAAGATTTGGAAAGATGAATTTTTCAAATATAAAGAAAATTTCAAAAAAAATGAAAATCTGGCGCTTTCCTCTTATAATTTTCTCTATGTTTTTATTCTTAGAAGTGTTTGTTCTTTCTGGGGCACCTGAGGAGATTGCACGTATTGAAATGTCTGTTTTTCTTCTAATAATACTTGGTTTTTTTTTAGGATTCGCAACAGGACGAATTCAATTGCCAGTTTCGATTTTAATCCCCATATATCTAGCGCAATTTACACCTCTTGCCATGCCTCTGCCTCATTTCATATTTATTTATACCTCAATTTCTTTGGGCTATTTAATAACCCCTATTCACCCTTGTGTTTCTTATAGCACAGAATATTTTGAGACTAACTTTCTAAAGGTCGTAAAAATCTTAGGAAAGCCCATTCTAATTTCGTTCCTATTACTGCTTGGACTATATGGTTTATTTCTAATAATTTAAGATTTTTGTCTACAAATGTTTAAATTTCTAGTAGCAAGTTACTAATCTAAAATTAAAAATCTCATCACTTCTATAATCTAAGTCATGTCTAAGAAGAAATCAAATCTTTTAATCCTAGCAAAATATGTAAACCGAGAGATATTGATTGAAGATTTGTTCCGAGTAAAGGGATCTTCGGTTGATTCACTATTGATTAAATATAGTAAGAAGAAGAAATTACTCAAACTTAGAACTGTTGCTACAAAACTCTTTTTTTCTGTGATTTTTGGGATTCTCCCTTTAATTCCACTTATGACTTACTTCGAGATGCAAAATAGTATTATTTCTTTAGGACTCTCAATACACATCGTATTTTTCAGTGGTAGCTTGCTTTTTCTATTCTTTTTTGTTATACAATTTGTAAATATTTTTTTTATGGGGATGTTAGAGGTAAGTTCAATTATTTCGAACCCAATATTCTTATGGATTGAGACCCTACCGATCTCCTCTAAGGATTTGGCTAAGCTTAAGCTTCTAAGTATTTTTCGTAATTTTGATCTCCCTTTAATAGTAATGACCTTAGGATTTCCCCTAACTATGTTCATTGGTACCTTCAATGTGTTATTATTTTTTGTTAGTTTAGGGATATCAGTTCTACATATTACCCTATCTTTTAGTGTACTCATAAAGTTTGGAACTTGGATGAACAGAATTACCAATATAAATATTACCACCTCAAGAAAAACAATGGCAATTCGTCTGATTAACACTTTCGGATTTGTTATCGTTTTTTTTGGGAGCTTGTTTTTCGTCCAGTGGGCAATAACCTCAATAAATGTATTTTTTAGGTTTCCACTAGTTCAAGATCAACCAGGGATAGTAAATCTTATTCTTTGTACTATTCCTTATCCCTTTTCTTCCGGATACTTAATCGCTTTTGTAATAACATCAAGTCAAATTCATTATCATTTCTGGATCGGAATAGGTTGTGGTCTAGGGTTATTTATCATTATGGTTTGGCGGATATTTACTAAATCGACCTCAAGTCTTAATAGAATCACAGCTGCTAAAGGAGAAACTCTAAAGAAATATCTATTTTCTGACCCTAAGCATCATTCTATCAAAATTAAAAAGAAAAGCGAGTTTCTGGCTCATTTCATCAAAGATCTTACGATTACTTCCAGAAACATTAAAGTGTTCCTATCAGTGGTAACTCCTATTATTATCTCATTTGTTTTCACATATACGTTTAATTTCACAGTCCTAGGAGGACAAACACCTTTAGACACACATTTTATTTATAATTTGTCGGTCATACTAGCTCTACAACCGTTTATATGTGGTATGTTATTGAATAATTTACTCAATTTAGAAGGAAGTGGAACACCGCTGTTTACATCTCTTCCTATTAACCCCAACAGCCAAGCAAAATCAAAACTTCTGTATTTTCTCATAATTCAAACTGTTTCTCTTATTTCTCCATACTTTATATATATCTTTCAGTCTGGATCTATAGAACTACTTTTGACTATTATAATTTCTTTGCCTTTTGCATGGGTTGTACTCATTTCAATGTTTCAGATGCACATCTTCTTTTTTGGAAGAGCTAAAAATCGATTTCTTCTCGAACCAGTCCATCCCGAAAATAGAATCATAAAAACGGCTTTAATTTATATCTTTGAGTATATTCTCTATATAATTCTCATATCCATGAGTATTGTTTCGGATTTTTACGGGTTCCAACTGTTTATTTCTAATTTGGGGGTAGTACTTATCATCTTTTATACCCTATTATTCTTTTCTTTTAAAACTATGTTTCCAGCTAAAACAAAGTTAAAGAATAGTAGTGTATCAATTCCCCAATCATAATAGTATATTTTCTGCTCTTAGAGCCCATTTTATTTACATTTTCCTTGAACTAGAACAACTTTTCATATATGGAAATAGTTTTTAGTGTAGTAGAGATCTTTATAAACAAGTTTACGTGTTTTAGATTAATAATAACTTAAAAAGAAGTAAGGTCAGTAGAAAAAAATGGCTTATGAAGAGATTTCGAAAGTTCATAAAGAACTTGGAAAATTAATAGAAGAAAGTTTTGAATTAAGAAGAAAGGTAGCGAGAGAGTTTGCCGCCCAAAAAGGTGTATTACTAAAGGACATTGCCACTGGAAGGGTAGATTCAAATATAATGTTAGAATTCAATCGGTATACTTCAAATAGAATAGGAGAGGAAAGAGCCAAAAATATCTCCGATAAATTAAATACCGAACGCTTCAATATCGAGAATATTCCAGCTGAGTGGGTGTTCATTCCTGAAGCTAATGAGGATAGGGTTTATTTTCGTTTATTTGGTGGAGGATATAGGACAGGAACTCTGGAAAGTCGTCGGTGGATTCCCTATCATATATCTCGAGTAACTCTCTTACGATGCTTAAACATCGAGTACCGGTTAGCTCCAGAACATCCTTTCCCCGCAGCCCTCGAAGACTCAATTCTATGCTATAAATGGCTCCTATCGAAAGGTTATAACTCCAAAAATATTGTTATCGGAGGTGAATCTGCAGGAGGAGGATTAGCAGTTGCTACATTATTGAGACTTAAAGAACTGAACATCCCCCTTCCTGTAGCTGGAGTTTTGATGTCTCCTTGGGCAGACCTTACTGGAAATGGAAAATCTCTTATTAGTAACCAGAAATATGAGCCTTTAATTCTACAGGGACTCGAAAGTATGGCAAATGCATATGCTAGAGATGAGTCACTTAGTAATCCTCTCATTTCACCGATATTCGCCAATATGGAAGGACTTCCTCCCTTACTTATTCAGGTAGGTGGAATTGAAGCTTTGTTAGATGATTCAATATCTTTAGCCGAACAAGCAAAATCTTCTGGAGTAGAAGTAAAACTTGAGGTTTATGAAAATATGACTCATGTGTTTCAAAATTTTGGGGAGAAATTAACCGAAAGCAAAAAATCATATGAAAAAGTAAATGAATTTATCCAGAAATACCTATAATAAGATGTTAAAGAGAGTAAAATTTAATCCTAAAGAAATTCTTATTGTATATGGTGCGGGTTTATTACTTACCCTTTTTGCTATATTTTTTTTTTCTATACGAGGTTACCCATTAGTTTCTACTGCCACAGAAACGTTATCTAGTTATACCCCCCCACTATACATGATCCCCGTTTTCTTTCCGTATGGCTTATTACTGGGAGAAGTTGTTTGGTTGTGGATGGAGGAAAAAAAAAAGTATGTCTGGGCTTTATTGTTTTTAGAGTGTATTGTAGTGGGTATATTCTCTTTCATTCGATATGTAATAGGGATTCCCTTTAGTGGTCATTCGATTTTACTCTTCTTTTTCCTATCACATCAAGGAGGAAATAATAGGTTTCGCTATATTTTGCGATTTTTCATTGGGGTAATTGTTCTCACGATAACAATAATTTTCAAGATTTTTGTATGGAACGATCTTTTTACTTTTTTACTAGGAGCGTTATTAGGGATTTGTTTATGGTTTCCGGGATTTATTTATCGCAACAAAAAGATAGGAAATTAAAATTTGACAAAAAAGTAGATAGTAGTAGCGAAGGGCTTTCATTTATAATGCTACGATAACCTTTTGTGCAGAGAATATCCAAAATATTACGTATAGGTTTTCAGTTTTTATCATTTTCCCCTTATTCAAAATTTGTGAAAAGAAAGCTTAAAAAGACAAGGCACATAATAAAGCAATGGTAAAAAAATTCGTGAAAACCAATTTAGTACCAAATTGTTAAAAAACAATTGGTAATGGGAGGACTAAAACAATGAAAGATTTAACTGTTATTTTAAAAAATCAACCAGGCATGTTGGCTGATATGGGGGAAATATTGGGTCAAAATAACATTAACATGGAAGGACTTTGTGGATTTCCTTTGAAAGATGAAGGAATTATTCATATATTGGTGGAAGATGAAACTACCACCAAATGGGTACTTGAAGCCGCCGGATTTGAAGTAAGAGCTGTACGAGAAGTACTTGTATTAGACATCGGTCAAATTGCAGGAAAACCCGGCACAGGGGGAAAAATGGCTCGTAAAATTGGTGATGCGGGGGTTAATATTGATTTAATCTATTTGGCAGAAAACAACCGAATAGTTATTGGTGTTGATAACTTAGACAGGGCTAATGCTGCTTTAGCGAAAGACTAAGAGTGGCACCAATCAGGTGTTAAATTTAATATTAAATTCCTATATCTTTTTTTAGTAAGAGATGTTTATCTTTGGTCGATAAATTTTTGGTATTCTTGAAGTTTCTGTAGGACACCTGCAGCGTTCTCTGGATTCCCTCCAAAGACCATAACCTTGTTCTCGTCATATTTTTCATATATGGGATTACCCAAACTCGAACCTAATGAGACGTAAATTATCTTGGTATTAGGATATGCAAGAACCTGATTAATTTCATTTTCAGCAACTAGGTCTATATTCCTGTCTGTACGCATTTGCGACATTCTTTCTTTCATTTTTCTCCCATAATCGTTTATAGGTTTCAATGCTTTAGTTCTTTCAATAAAGCTAATGGAGGTCATAGTTAAAATAACATCAAAACAATCTGATTTTGCCATGAGTCCTAATACTTTTTGATATGCACCGGGATTTCTAGTGGCAACCATATCAACTGGATTGTTATGGCTCCAGTAAAAAGGAAGATGCTTTGAAATTTCTTCAATAAGTTGAGGACCGTTTGGTTCCATAGTGAGATCCACTACTTTAATTCCGTGTTTTTCACAGAGGTCAGTAAGATGAACGACGAAACCTCCCCCTCCACTGATAATTCCCGCACGTAATGGATAATTATCGGGCAAAGGTAATAAGTACTGGGCCCCTTTAACTAAATATATAAATTGTTCTATCTGATCAGCATAAATTACACCAGTCTGTTTAAAAACGGACTTATAAATATCTAAAGAACCGGCAATTGAACCAGTATGACTATTTGCCGCTCTCGCACCACTTTTTGTTAGTCCTGCTTTAAGGAAAATTATTGGTTTCTTTTTTGAGATTTCTGAACATATTTCTTTAAACCTTGATCCTGCTCGTAGTCCCTCAGCAAATAGTGCTATAGTTTTCGTACCTTCATCTTGAGCATAATATTCCAGATAATCTTCGAGCGTTAAGGAGGCTTCATTCCCGCTTGAGACGAAATATCTGATTTTGTTAAAAGCATTACATAAAATGGTTCCCATTGTCCCTGATTGAGAAACAATTGATAAATCTCCAGGAACAGGCATCATAAATCCAAATCCTAAATGAATAGGAGAAACTTTATCTTCCGATGAATAAAATCCCATGGAATTAGGCCCTACAAAAATTAAACCCCCTTTGTCTGCTACGTTTACTAATTCTTTGTTTAGGTCTTGTCGTTCTTCTGTTTTTACTTCCCCAAAACCAGCTGTTATTATTGCTGCTGCCTTAACCCCATTTTCTATTGCCTGTTTTATGGAATCTAAAACGGCATTCGGAGGGACAACGACACCAACAAGATCAATTGGTTCAGGACACTTATCGAGGGAGGGATAAACTTTTATCCCGTTTATATCTTTTCCCTCGTATTTAGGGCTAGGATTTATTCCATAAAGTTTTTTGGTAAATCCACAACTTAATACACTATGTAAAACAGCTGAACCAATTTTCATCATGCTATCGGTTGCTCCCATAACTGCTACGTTTTTGGGATTAAACATAATTTTCAATCGATCTAACTTTTCTTCAATATCCATCTGTAGCCACTCAACATCTAGTTGTGTTAACGTAAATTAAATGGTAAAAAGAAAGATAATTAAAGAATTCAATGAATCCCTCAATCTAGTAATGACACACTTGTATGTTTTAGTACGACCTAGAAAAAGTCCCCTATGAGCTTGAGATACCCTTGACTGTCTAAAAACTCTTTTATCTCTAAATTTCCTAAGATATAAGATTTTAATATCTCTTGCTGGAAAATCAACTGGAATTTTGTTTCTCCTACTTCTCTAAGCTTTCTCAGTAGGGGAAACGCAATTTTATAGTATAAATATCGAGTTTCATATTTATTTTCTGACCAAACACGAATATTTTCAACAAGGATGTCATATAATATCCCTAACAATTCGTGTCCTTCTTCATCTCGAATTACATATTTCGAATCATCTATTTCTTGTGTAGCCTCCTCAATAGAATGAAAAAAGATACCCGGGATAGATATTATTGAATCTTTTTCCACATATATTACAATTTTCATTCCTTGGTCTTTCGAATTGAATAATTTCTCTCCTTCAGGGATTGAATCGTTGATTTCCTTTGCAACAGTCAAAGAAACAATTTGATTGACTTCATCAAACCTCTTGGTTAGCTGAATATCTATTCTGTTCTGATCAAGCATTACCATTTAACACTATAATAATTCACATTGAGATGAAAGTTTACCTAGAAAGGGAAGGAGTATAGAAATTAAAAACTTTAGCGAATTGTAAAGCTCGAGACAAATTGAGGAAGTAAAAATAAAGTTCAATCCAAAAGTTTATTCCAGTTAAAAAATCTTTATATTCACTACTACACTTCCCTTTATTGAACCCTCTTACCAGTAAGGTGAAATTAATGATTGAAATTAAAGGAAAATATTTTGAGGATTTCCAAGAAGGAGAGAGATACATAACTTCTCGAAGAACGTTAAGAGAAGCAGACTTATTAGAATTTTGCAATTTATGCTGGTTCAATTTATCAATGTTTTTTGATGATATTTATGCCACAAACGAGATGCCCTATAAATCACCCGTTTTTCCCGGCCCATTCATTATCCCCCTTTCAATTGGACTCTTCTTGAAATTAGGAGTATATGAAAAGACAGTTATCGCATTGATGGATATACAGAATCTTAAATTCAAAGCATCTTTGAGGGTAGGTGATACAATGGAAGTCGAAGTTCATATTCTAACCAAAAAAGAATCAAAGAAATATCCTGACAGAGGGATTTTAATCTCCCTGTTTACTATAAATAAAGTTAATCATGATTTATCAAAGGAATTTATCATGTCATTTGAAATGATCCATCTGCTAAAGAGAAAGAGTTTGTCAGCCTAGATAAACTAATAGATCAAAATATAGGGAGTAAAAATAGAGATCATAACAACCTTATTATAATATTTAAAGAGAAAATCTTTAAGAAACCAAAAGTTTGATCTTAACTAATGAATTATAAAACACTAATTGCATTTCTATTACTACTTTATTCTACAGTTTTGTATATTATAGTTTCTTGGATGTGTCACCTTACTCAAGGTGAGTTTTGTTTTATAATAAGCTTCATACTGATGATCTCGATGTTTTGCTTTATCTGTTTATCGATAGTTACTCTTATGGATTAAGCTATATCAATCCCACAAGAAGGACAAATAATTAATTTTTCTTCTATCTTCTTCCCGCAATTCGTACAATATATCTTAATTGATTTTTCACCTGGATCTGCGTTTTCAATCACTTTAGACTGAGTTTCAGTAAGAAATAACGAAAATAAATGAAAAAACAGTCCCTCATACCATGAACGTTTAAGTTTTTCTACTCTTAAAATATTTCGTGCGAGTGGTGTTGCTTCGACTCGTAACAACGTTTTTCTGCCCTCCAGTTTATAAAAACTTAACCGAATCCTCTTTTTCCAATTTGGATCATGACCTGTATTTGTCATCATCGTTCCTTGTTTTGCTTCTATGAACGTTGGAGGCGATGTTGTTTTGATTTTTACCTTGTATTGACTGCCCAGCCATTGCAATGTACGATCATATACATATTCAATATTGTATGGGAGACTTTCTTCGTAAACCACATTAACTCTCATTCTATATCTTTAAAATAGAGAATCCCTTTTTTAAATTTTTATACCTTGTGAATATAATAGCCCAAATAAAAAAATAAAAAGGTTTTATAGTCATTTTTGATTCAATAGAGATTATTAGAGTTAAATTTTAATGCTAAACTAGTGATATTATCGTGATTGTTGCTTCACCCTATAATGGTTCCAAACCACGAATCCATCCTACTGCATTCATCGCTAAAGACGCAGTAATTATTGGGGATATCGAGATTGGGGCATATGTAAATATTTGGTTTGGTGCGAAACTTCGGGGCGATTGGGGAAATATAATTATAGGAGAAAACACAAGCATTCAAGAAAATTGTGTTATCCATTCGACTGTAAAGGGACTTGTTAAAATTGGGAAAAACGTTACTCTTGGACATTTAGCCATGGTCCACGGTCCTACAACTATCGGAGATTCAACACTGATTGGAATTAGTGCTTCTGTTCTTCAAGATTCCACTATTGGGACAGGAGTGGTGCTGGCAGGAGGATCTGTAGCTAGAGGGGACGTAGAAGATAATTGTCTTTATGCAGGTGTACCAGCTGTCAAAAAGAAAGAATACCCAAATAGAAGAATGGGAAACTGGGGGTTCAATCTCTACGTGGTAAATGGTCAGAAATTTAAAAAAGCGGGATTAGGACACGATATCCCAGAAGAATTTTTAATGCAATAAAAAGATGTAATTAAGGAGTATTGTATGTTCGGTAATCTACTCGAGGAAGTTTTGCAATACTGTAAGGTAAGTAAGCATCATCGGGGATAGGATCGATATAATTCGCGCGAAACTCTTTGTTTTGCATTCTGCAGAATGGGCTTTTATGATTAAAGGCAGGATGTTTCACCAAACGCATCCAAATCTTTTTTAACGGTTCCTTACGTATGTTGCCAAATAATAGGGGAGAAAAATCGCAAGGGGATATATCTCCATAGGCAGATGCATAATATTGTATGTTCCCAGCTAAACAACCGATGCCGGAGAGATAAGCTTCCACTGAATTTTGCCATGCCTGAGAGGAAAGAGGAGGGACTATTTTATTATTAAATACCTCAGAAGAATATTGATGAATTTCGCTGTGTAATTCAGGAGTTAACATCTCGCTTGTATCGTGTAGCATATTTCCAGTAGGTACGCAATCGAAATAGATAATATTATGAAGACCAAGGTCAATTGCTAGCTCATGAAGTCGTTTATATACTTTATTTTCAGTACCGGACCGAGTTGCATAGGAAGAGAAATTTGCAAAAATTCCTTTATCTTTTACCCTTTTTAGACCTTCAATAGCCGTTTCGAAAAGACCCGGCATCCCTCTTAATTTATTATGCTCTTCAGCATCAGGAGTATCAATACTTAGAAATAACGAATATAAACCTGCTTCTGCTAATTTTTCAACATTTTCCTCTGTAAGATATTGGCCATTCGTAAACATAACAGGCATTGCTTTGCGTTGATCCACATGAGCAATAAGCTCAAAAATATCTTCTCGTAGGAGAGGTTCTCCTCCAGTGAAAGCAATGATCGTTACCCCTATTTTTTGCGCATCATCAATTAATTTTTTCGCTTCTTCAGTAGAAAGTTCAATTCTGTCTTTATTAAGGTGCCTACCAGCACTACAATGAACACATTTACACTGGCACCTATATGTAACTGCGAAAGTCATTGCTATCGGAAGAGCGAACGGCATAAGCTGAGTTCTTACTAACCCTTTTAAGGCACGTATCATTGGTCGAGTTCCTACGGGAGGCGCGAATGTGTTTGCAACCATCTTTCCTTTCCATTTTCCAACGTTATCATACTGTTTATAAAAAGCAGCTTGCAATAGCATTATTAAGAGTAGCCGGTAAGGACTGAATCTATCAAGAATAGGGTTGAGAATTCCTGTTCCCTTTACCTGACCGTTATCAAGTTTTTTATAGCTTATGAGATTTCTCCCAAAAAGCTTTAGATACACATGTTCTTTTTCCATGGAACCTTACCACTTTTTTTTTCTTTATACAAATCTATTTGGTTTTAATTTTAATAAATCTTTTTAATCATAATTATTGGGTATTTAAATATTGAGTATTTCTATATCTGATATATTCATTTTTGCAATGTCATCGTTCATGAGAGTTTTCATAGACTAATTAAGAATGAATCTTATCTATAGATGCGAATCCATTTACTAATTTGATAGCATTATGAGAACAAATTCGAATACATTCACCACACCCATCACACTTTATCTTGTCTATTATTGCGAGCGATGAAATAAAACCGATTAAAGTCTCTGGAATTGCATTGTATGGGCAAATTTCAACGCATGCACCGCATCCTACGCAGTTTTTTAAGAAAAGTTTAGCTAGCTTTGACAATTTAGTCATGAAATACCTCAGGAATGATCTATTTTGATTTTAAATTGAATTCATTAAGAATTGAAAATAAATTTAATGTTATATCTAAGTGAATATTAAAAAGGCTTTATCGATCAAAGATCTTGCCTATTGCGTACTGTATACTAAACAATTGAATCTAATCGTACTGTTTTCGGAAGTTCAAGGACTAAATCTGCCCCAAAAGCCATTGCGGGAGTTATTGCACCTTTTGGTTCAATTTCAAATATTTTTTCAACACACTTAACTCCTGCGACCGCTGTAAATCGGTATGATTCCATTGTTTCTAACCACGCTTGGATTTGTTGGCCTTTTTCGTTATGTGCTGAAGCCCAGATATAAGTCTTTAAGGATTTTTGTTTAATTTTGTCAGGACCATGAATATTTTCTTCAATCCAGTTATACACTTTCTTTTTAGCCTGTGTATCAGAGGACATATCTTTTACTGAGACACCAAGAGATTTAAGTAGATCTGGGAATTTTTTCGGTAAAGGAAAATAAGTGGTGATGTTAGGTATCCCCGTTGATCGATATGCAGTTGATAAGTCTCCCCAAGTTACTGCCCTAACTGTACGTTCTGTATCGGAAAACTGTATTTTTCGAATACCTTGTTCCTTTAGAGGGATTAGTTTGCCATTTCTTCTCACTAATTGCCCAATATCATAATGTTCAAACATAGTTTTAAGTGTACCTGGGCTAGGATTGCTCATCGCAACTATCCCTAGATCTAGGGATGTAGGTTGTGAAATTTTTTCACTCACATATTTAGCTAGGCAATCGGTCGGCACTACATCAAATCCCACCCCTGAGATGATTGCTATTCCTTTATCCTTAGCCTGTTTATCATATAAGAAATTTTGCTCGAAAACAGGTATCTCACCAGTAATATCAACATAATTAGTGCTAGCATTTAAACATGCTTGCACCATTGGAGCACTAGTATATTTATAGGGACCTGCGGCATGAAAAACCACATCAAAAGTTTTCACGGTCTCTGTTAAAACATTAACTTCATTTAAATCTAAAACAATATAGTCCAAATCTAGGTTTTCAGCAACCGGTATAAGTTTTTCCTTGGACCGTCCTGCTAAAACCGGAGAATGACCTCTTGATTTGGCTTCCTCAGCTATCAACTTTCCTGTAAACCCATAGGCTCCATATATCATCCAAGATTTCATAATTCTATACATCCGTTAAGTATATACGTATTATGCTTTAGATGAGATGAATCATCTTTATAGATTATTCTTATTTAGCATATACTCCTTATTTAAAAATAGGGTTAACTCGATTTTTTATCTACTTTCTTCATGTTTCAAAATGTTTAATTTTTAAATTAGAATATTCAAAATATGGAAGAATTAAAAAAAATGCTTTATCAGGCTATTCCTTTCTACTCAACTTTAGGACTCGAACTTCAAGAAATTGGTGATGGAAAAGCCACATTCGAAGTACACATAAAGAAAGAATTAACTCAAAATGGTAATGTCCATGGTGGAGTTATAGCATCACTTATTGATTCCGCCTGTGCTTGTGCAGCAATTTCATTAGTTTATCCAAAAGGGTCTGCCACCACAATCGATTTACAAGTTGAATTCCATAAACCGGTTTCGAATGGTAAACTTATCGCAACTGGTAAATGTCTTAAAAGTGGAAAAAATATTTTCTTCTGTAAAGCAAAAGTTTGGAATGAAGAGGGAAATTTAGTAAGTACGGGAAGTTCGCAACTCCTTAGAATTTCCTAGATTCAGGAAAATTCCAGGATTCTCATTCGTTAATATGACTATATAGTCTTAGATTTTTAAGTACATAATTTAAAATTCACAATGAAACTTTTTTAAATTCTAATAATACGGAAAATAAATATTATCGTACTTTTTTAAAGTTGAATTCGAATAGTGTTTATTAACATGAAAAAAACCTGTAAGATCATCGTCTCTGGAGATGGTGGAGTAGGTAAAACCTCATTTCTTAACCGATTAATTCACGGCTATTTTGATCCGAATAGTGAATTAACAAAAGGCGTGAATTTTTTCTCAAAAGATGTTTTCATCAATGGATATGAATATAATATCATTTTATGGGATTTTGCTGGTCAACAACAATTTCAAAAGTTATTATCTGACTTTGTGAATGGATCTTTTGCCGCTTTCATACTTTATGATTTATCACGCTTTAACACAATTGAAGGAGTAGAAAAATGGATTAAAAAACTAGAATCTTATGGTGAAATTCCGGTGGTTATTATAGGAACGAAAAGAGATACTGTGAATCTTAACGATACTCGCGTTTTTGACAACTATGTCGAAGACATTTTAAGGAAATACAAAAATGTTTTAGGGTGTTTAAATATTTCTTCAAAAACTGGATTTAATGTTGAAAAGGCGTTTACAAGTTTACTTGATACTATTGCGAATTAGAAGTAGAGAAGATTGCTAGACCACAACAATCCACCCGAACTCATCCTCAATTTCTAAATATTGAATTCCTGTTAAGAGTTTGTATAATTTCTTCGTGAATTCACCAGGTTCTCTGTTATTATACGTCTTCTTTTGATCTTCTAAGGCGATTGAAGCAACAGGGGTGATTACTGCCGCTGTTCCAGTACAAAACACTTCAGTACAGGTATCTTCAAAGAGTTCTGTATAAGAAATATCCCTTTCTTCAACAGCGATATCCAACTTTTTAGCTGCAATTTCTAATACTGATTCACGGGTGATACCTTCTAAGATAGTACCTGTTTTCAGGGGAGTTACCAGTTTGCCATCTATGATCCCAAAAAAGTTAGCAGCTCCAACTTCCTCTACAAATTCGCTATTTACAGCATCTAAATATATAATTTGAGCAAATCCCTTTGCTTTTGCTTCTTTGGCAGGGAACATTGTTCCAGCGTAATTACAGATTGTCTTTATGGAACCAGTTCCACCAGGTGCGGCTCTTGTATATTTTTTGGAGATTTCCAAGTCAATCCCCTTAAAACCCTCCGGAAAATATGGTCCTACAGGGACCGTAAAGATGATTAATTTGAATTCGTTTGCTGAAGCTACACCCAACATTGGCCCATTCCCGAAAAGCATGGGTCGAATATATAAAGCACCTCCGCTATCATATGGAGGGATATAAACTTCATTCTCCTTCACCACTTCTTTAATGGCTTTTATGAATTTATCAATGTCATATTCAGGCATTAACATTCTTTTAGCGCTTGTATTAAATCTTTTGCCATTTTCTTGGGGCCTAAATAAGGTAATTTCTCCTGATTTGGCCCTCAAAGCTTTCATACCTTCAAAAATCCCTTGTCCATAATTTAGTACACAGGCAGCTGGAGAGATTTCAAAATTTCCAAATGGCGCTAATTTTCCCTCATCCCATTTCCCATTTTTGAAATCAGAAACAAACATTGTTTTTGTTTCCATAAACTCAAACCTTAGTGAATAAAAGTCAATATCTTTTGGATCTACCATACTAATCACCTACTACATTAAACATGTAAAAAAAATATATGATTGTTCTATAAAAAATCTTATCAGAAATTAATTAATAAAATAGGAAATTGACATGCAGTTCTTGTGATATCGTAAAATTTTTATGAATTTTATTTCTGTTTTTCCCATTTTTTAAGATACATTACCTCTGAAAGAGTCGAACCCCTTTTGATTTCCTCTCTAATCCTGTTTTCTTTCTCATATACATCAATTGCACGATTAGCCATTTCTTGAGCTTTTGCTTGGGGAATTACTACTACTCCTGAGTCATCTCCTATAATCCAGTCGCCGGGATCTACTTTCTTACCAGCACATACAATACTGACATTAATTTCACCTAAGCCGCGAGGTTCTCCGGCAGTTGGTGTGAAATGACGGGCAAAAATAGGAAGTTTAACCTCCCTAATATCATCAATATCTCTTACTCCCCCATCAATAATTACTCCTGAAATACCTTTAACCTTACAGCTCCACGATGCCAATTCTCCCCATACAGCATCTCTTCCTTCACAAGCATCGATAACTATTACGTCCCCTGCTTCTGCGACTTCAATTGCCTCTACTGGTTTACTCCAATCACCGTTATACGCTCTTACAGTAACGGCTTGTCCCGCGAATTTTAAAGGATGATCTTTCGTCCCTATCCAAACTGGTTTTAATCCCTGCATCTCCCCAGATCTGTGCATTGCATCGGAAATATTGGGACAGGATACCATCATTAATGCTTCCCTAATCTGAGATTCATCATACTTCTTGAATAATTCAGATTTAACAGGTTTCGCGGTTTCAACAGCAGCTACTATCTTTTTGGCAGATTGTTCAGGACTCTTAGCTTTATAAAGGGCTCCCCCGACAATAATTACATCCACTCCAATTTCTTTCGCTTTTGGTGCTGTTTCACTATTAATTCCTCCAGCAATCGCTAACCAAGTTGTCGGTTTTAGATTTTGTCTTAATTTTCCAGCTATTTCAAGAGTTTTTTCTCCCCCATAAATCACTTGTTGATCAACGCCAACATGTGAGCAGATCAAACCAACTCCTAATTCTTCTAACTCTAAAGCTCTTTCAATCATTCTATCCTCGGGAATATCAATTGTATCGCACCCTAACATCACTCCGTATTGTTTGGCAGCTTCAACTGCTTCTGTAACTGAATGATTATCACTTCCCCCTAACATCAGTACGACATTAGCCCCAGATTTAGCAGCAATCTCTATCTCAGCGGAACCTCCGTCGACTGTTTTCATGTCAGCAACGATAATTTTACCGGGAAACTTCTTATGTAATGATCTGACAGCATTCATTCCTTCAGATTTGATCAGTGGTGTACCTGCTTCTATCCATTCTACACCCCCTTTAACAGCTTCTTCAGCAATTTGTAATGCTCTATGGAGATTTATTAAATCAAGTGCAATTTGGATATATGGTTTATTTTCCCTTCTTCTCAGCATAGTTATTTCCTTTTAATTATTTCAATGAATTACTAAATATCGTTTGGGAATAAAGATTTGTTAAAATAAAAAGTTTTATTCTTTTCTCTTCTATCACGTCCTAATTAACCACTATATTTTCAAATTTTCAAAAGAAATATGATACCTCAATAACGCATCTAAATATTAGAAAAATAACCAAATACCGTTTTATTGATATAAATAAAATTATAAATCTGTATTTATAGTTATTATATATTAAAACTTGAACAGTTTTAAAAATTGTAAGAATTATTTTCACGCGACAATTAAATAGTGGACGTGTAATGGCAGAAGAATATGACTATCTGTTTAAATCGATTGTTGTAGGCGATGGAGGTGTAGGAAAGACCGCTCTCACACTTCGATTCTCAAAAGGTTTTTTCACAGAGGATTATAAGATGACCATTGGTGTAGATTTCCACGTTAAAACAATTAGTATCGATGCTGACGAAGGTCCTATTCGATCTAAGCTGCAAATTTGGGATACGGGCGGACAAGAACGGTTTAGCTCAATAAGGCCTATGTATTATCGAGGATCCCTTGGGGCATTGTTAATTTTTGATCTTACGAATTCCGCGACTTTTGAGCATTTACCAGGTTGGATAGAGGAAGTGAGAGCTAATATTAAAACCGAAATTCCTTTTTTACTCGTAGGCAATAAGAGCGATTTGGTGGATCAAAGAGCTATTACTTTAGAAGAAATTAATAATTTTACACGTAATTTTAATTTATACTATATGGAGACCTCTGCTAAGACAGGAGAGGGAGTTGGCGATTGTTTTTATATACTTGCTTGCTTAATGATTGGATCTGGTGTACCAGATCAACTACTTTCTAATGGGATTGTATTTGGTCCTGGACAAATATCCACAGTCGCAACTGAATCATACACCCCAGATTCACCTCAAGTCCAACCTGATTTTGATTACTCCGCTCCACCTGTTCCAGAACCTGCTGGTACAATAAACCAAGAACCAGAACCTACTTTTACGATAAACCAAGAACCAGAACCTACATTTAAAACTGAAACCGAATTCGATTTCGAAGCACCACCCGTCCCAGAACCAAAATACGTCGAACCCCCCAGTTCTAGTCCTACTTTTGAGCCTGAAATTCCCATTCCAGAGCCTAGCATCGAGGATCCTTTAGGTGTGTCTAAAGATTTCGAGTTTAAAACTCCAGAAGAAATATTATCAGAGGAAGATTCTCCGGCACCAGTAAATACCGAAGTTCCTCATTTTGAAGATTCTATAGTATCCACTACTCAGGAGACATACAAACCAAAGGCTATACCTTTTACTTCGAGCGTTCCTGTTCCAGCACCTACACCTGAAGCGTTTCAATCTCCCCAAGACATACCTGCACCAACTTCTGATTCATTAACAGATTATATGCCGGAGCCTATTATTTCAAAAAAGGAAAAGAAGCAAAAGAAGAAAGAAGAGAAAGAGAGAGAGAAACAAAAGAAGAAAGAAGAGAAAGAAAGAAAAGCACACGAAGAAAAAGAACGACAACAAAAATTAAACGAAGAAAAGGAAAAATCGAAAAAAGAGAAAAAAGAGAAAAAGGAAAAACCAAAGAAAGAAAAGAAAGAAAAAAAGGAAAAATCTGCTCAATTACCAACACCTCAAACTTCCGTTCCTACAACACCTGAATCAACAAGTACACCTTCGCTTTTTCAGACTTTAACTCAAAAACCAGAGGAAGCACCAAAACCTCCATCCTCCGCATTTGTCCCATTTAGTAATGGGGAGGAACCGCAAACTCAAACAGACACGAAATTAAGAATTATTCCTAATGTGGCTGATATAGAAAGCAAACCAAGTGGTTTTACCCCACTCTCTCCCGCAGCATCACAACCAACAGGACCCGGTAGGGCGAGTAATAAAGAACTCATAATATGTAAGAGTTGTGGAGCAATTCTTTCTTCCGATTATGCCTTTTGTAATAAATGCGGTTCTCATTTATAAATTTCTTCAACTATGCAATTTTTCACCTTATTTATTCTTTAACTCACTTTAAAATAGTTATAGTGAGTAAAAATAGTTTAAGGAGTACAAAATTTCAAGAGTTCTCTTTGGATTGATGATCTATAAATTTTCCCCGCAGATCGGGCAAATACTCCACATTTTTTTAATTTTGGATTTACAAAACGAACATATCTTTAAATCAGGATCTATATTAGTCTGGGGTTTCCCAAATATAGTCAAACCCTTCGATGTCGTAGTTTGAAAAGTATCTTCTTGCTTTTTAGGTTGAACTCTTGTATGTGGTATCTTAGGAGGTTGATTTGGTGCTTTTCTAGAAATATGAGGAACTTTTTTTAAGGGTGGTGAATCTTTTACATATTGTTGAGGTATAATATCTGATTTCTTAATACTGTTTTTTATTGAATTTCTCTCAACATCAGAAGGAATTTCTTCAGGTTCCCCTAAAGAGACACCTACCTTATAGTAATAATATTTATTGTTATTATTTTCAATGATAACCTCCCCATTCTCAAGGTATACTTCAATGTAATAAATGATGTTTGAACCCGCCGGGACTTCAGCAATCTCGGCAATGAAATAGTCCACTTTTGAGGTCATCTGCATCTGGTACCAGGATTTCCCTTGATTGGCACTAAATATCAAATTTACACTGAGAATTTTTCTGTTGAAATCTTCTTCGGTTATTTTAACGACAATTTTAATAGTCTTCTTGTGCGCTTCCGAGGATGGTTGAAATGCTTTTGCTTGTAGTTCATCCCATGCAGCTCCGCATTTTGGGCAATTCGTAAACCAATTGGGGTATTCAAAACCACATGCAGAGCAATTTTTTGTAAAATATCGGGTGGTTTTTATCCCAAATCCCTTTTTATCTTTTGCCATACGTTAGAATTGAGCCGTTTAAATTT
>JAEOTL010000089.1 GCA_016839845.1 Promethearchaeota archaeon | reverse complement strand
TCAATGCTCAAATAGTAACTGTTATGGCCCCCTTTTCAATCGGAGCCAGCTGTATTTTAACACCAGGATTTTCAGCCCAAACACATTGGGAAACTGTCGCAAAATACAAGGCTTCGACATTTAGTGCAGTACCAACTGTGCTTTCTATTTTACTTCGAATGCCCCATGAAAACCTAGACCTTTCTTCTTTAAAGTTCGTGATTTGCGGAGCAGCACCTTTACCATTAGAAGTATTTAGGGAGTTTGAGAACACTTTTAATTGTAAAATTGTTGAGGGGTACGGTCTTACTGAGGGTACCTGTGCATCCTCCGTAAATCCATTACCTACTGAAACTGAAGACAGAAGAAAGGTGGGAAGCATCGGTATACCACTTCCAGGAAATTCCATGAAAATTGTTGATGATGATGGGAATGATCTACCCCCTAACTCTAAGGGTGAAATAGTAGTGAAAGGAGACAATGTTATGAAAGAATATTTCAAAAATCCTGAAGCAAATACTGAAACTCTTAAAGATGGATGGTTACACACAGGTGATATTGGGCACATGGATGAAGATGGTTTTTTCTTTATAACAGACAGGAAAAAAGATATGATAATTAGAGGTGGAGAGAATATTTATCCTAGGGAAATAGAGGAAGTGCTTTATTCCCACCCCTCAGTATCTTTAGCAACTGTTATTGGAGTCCGAGATGATATATACGGGGAACTTCCAAAAGCTTTTGTTGTTTTAAAAGAAGGAGAATCAGCAACAGAGAAAGATATAATCGACTATTGTAGAAAAAATTTGGCTGATTTCAAAGTTCCAAAATATGTTGAATTTAGAAGCTCTCTAGAGACTACCCCCACGGGAAAGATAATGAAGCAACCCTTACGTGAGGAAGAGGAAGCGAAAACCGGCAAAATTTTCAATTCTTAACCCATTTTTTTAATTATAGGTAAAAATAAATAGAGTTTAGGATTTTAAATAATACAAAGGAAATAAGGACCATTTGTTTCGGCTCTATCCTAGGTAAAGGTTTGGATTCTTCAAAGGGAGGGTAGTCTAGCTTGGTATGATCCCGTATAGAAATTTCTTCTACGGTTTAAAACTTGGCTGGGGGCCAAGTGGTCGGGGGTTCAAATCCCCCCTCTCCCATTTATCTTTTCATGTTTTTTCTGAACTTCCAAGAATTTCTTTTCGAGATCTTTTATCTCATGGGTGAAATCTCTGAAAAACAAATTGATCTCATTTTGAAAGAAGAATCGTTCCCGTAGAACATCATAATGAGATTTTCCTTCTAAACTTGTCAATTTTGCGATATCCTCAGATTTTAAGAGGTCTTCATTTACTAAATTCATTCTGCATAAAAACTGATCTACCATCTTTATAGGATTTAAAATAATTTTGATAGCATTAGATACTTTCTTTATTAAATTATTGAGTTCTGGACCTTGTTCAATTGATTTCCCTAAATACTCAGTTAAAAACCTAGAAACTTTCTCGATTATTCTATCTTTATTCATGTAACTTATTACCTGATCTTCATTGATACTAGTTGTAAGAAATTCTTGGATTTTCCTTAAAGTCTTCTCATCAGTTCCTTTCTCGGCAAGTTCCGTTTCCAATTTCATTAAAAATTGATTCTTCAAGAAATGTTTATATTTAATGATGATAGCTTCGTTCTCCTTACGATCGCTGCAAATTTCGACTAATTCTCCTCGAGGGGTTGAATATGTAAAACCATGTCCTTGGGGACCCAGTCCTCCGAAGAGAACCATTGAAAGGCTGTAAAAATTATAGTGTTCCTCAGTAGTTATGATGTTGTTATAATTCTGTAAGATGTTATTCATTGAAACCAGATGGACTCTATTGCGATAGTTGATTTTAAATAAATTTTCATCATTAATTGTGCCTTTTTTTTTAGCAAATAAATACTCTTTTTTACATCGATCCACAAAATCTCTGGCTCTTCCCAAATTCTCATATCTAAGTCCATAGAGTACAAATCTCTCGGTAAATCCTTTTAAGAAGCTAAGATTAAGAGAAGGTTCGAAACCGGAGAGATCATCATAATCTAGAATTGATTTTATATTTCTTAAATACATTAAATAAATGTCATGAGGGAAAATTCGAGCTAAATAATAAATTAATGAATTTGAAACCCTTCCAAATAAATCATTTATATTTGCAACGAACATTTTATCTTTTTTAAGATCATTGATGATTTCCATCTCTTCCAAAGAAATATCCCTATCAAATAAGTTATAACTATTATAGAATCTTATAACTTCGAAAATTCTACCTACTAAGCCACGTTGAATTCCTTCTAAATGCAAATCTGAGATGATTTGATATCGATTAGGGATCTTTTTAACATCAAAAAAAATCCCTAGATTATCAGAATAATTAATTAACTGGCTGAAATCATCAAATTGTAAAGAAGCGAGAAATCCTGACAGAGCGTTATAATAATGTATCTCAAAGTTTTTTATTAATTCTCTATTAGTTTTTAAATCATGAGATAGTTGATCCATACTTGTATAATTACTCATTAGATTTTTGAATTCTGCTAAATCTCCCGCTGCAAGTGATCTAATTAATGCGTGTATTTGGTTTTGAGGCATGATAATAGGGTAGCATGATAAATTATTCAAAATTAAATTGCTAGCAAACTACTTAGGCTATAGAAGACCTCTCAATCTCCTTCTTCTTTCAAGATCTCTCTCGTAAATTGTTTGAAATTCAGACTCAAGTTCTTGTATTTCTTTTTGATAATTTTTAAAAAACCATTTGGGTTTGTTTTGAAGAAACATTCTCTCCTTTAAAACGTCATAATGGGACTTTCCTCTTAAACTAGTGAGTTTAGCTACATCTTCAGATTTTAATTTTCCGTTCGCAACTAAATCCATACGTGCCATGAATTGATCCTTTAATTTGATCCGTTTAAGGATGATTGAAATCGCAACAGCAATTTTCTCCATAATTGCTTCTAATTTTGGTTCATTCATATGTTGAAACTCATCAATTTGAAGTAGAAAAGACCTAATCTTTTTTAGAATCGAATTCTTATTATAATAACTGACTGAATCTCTAGGGTTAATAATGTCTGAGAGATAATCAATGACTTTTATTCGAATATCATGATCGATATGTAAACTGACCATTTCATTTTCAAGTTTCTCTAAAAATTTTCTCTTTAAATATTGTTTGAATTTTATAACGATGGCTTCTGTTTCTTTCTGATCTGAGCAAATTTCAACGACTTCACCCCGAGGAGTGGAATAGGTAAAACCTAAACCTTCTGGACCTGATCCTCCAATTAGAACCATAGATAAACTATAGAAATTATAATTTTTTTTATTCAAGATATTCTCTTTATGCTGTTTGATTAATTCTGGGTAGACAATATGAATTTCACGAAGCCTATGAAATTCACCTCTAAATATCCGATAATGATCTTGTGGACTAAATTCTAAGAATATCATGTCTTTATCTTTATTATCCGATCTTTGTTTTGCTTCAACCGCTTTAATAAAATCCTCTACCCTTCCTAAATTCCTAACGATTAAGTCATAGATTGGGAAGCCATCAGTCCAGTTCCTTAATGCATTTGGACTCATCACAAATCTCTGCCCAGATAGATCCTTTAATCCCTCTGTTATCCATTTAACATAATCATAGGGCAAAGTTTTACAAACATAAAAAATTAACGAATCCGAGACTGTCCCGAATACATCCTTTAAGTTGACAGCAAGGAGTTCATCATTTTCTTTAATCTCTTGTATGAATTTCAATTCATTATCAGTTAAATTCCTCTCGAATAAATTGTATTTATTAAAAAAATTAACTAGTTCAATAATTCGATGTCTAATCCCGTTGTTAAGACCAAATATGTGCAATTCACTTATTATTCCCTCAACATCGATCTTAGAGGCATCAATAAATATTCCTAGTTTATCAGAGTAATTGATAAGCTTAACAACATCTTTTTTGCTCTTATCAAAATTTAGCTTCATCAATTTAAGCCGTTCTGATATTGCCTTATAGTAGGCCTTTTCGAGATCTTCTTCAAACGTATCATAATTTTTGGAACTGATAATCGGGCTCTTTCCGTTTTCTGTAAATTTTTCTACTAAATTTATGAATTTTGTGACATTTCCAGTGCCTAGAATCTTTATTAGTTCCTTAAATTGTGATGAGAGCATGATTAATCGCTAATTAATTGCTACACGAGAATTTTTAAAGTCATTAAATTACCTACGTTGATGATCATTATTTAATTTGATTAATATAAAAAACTCCTAATTCTTATAAGTTTTTAAATAGTGTTGATCTTCTTTTTAATTAAAAGATAACTAAAAAATAAGTGATTTAGAATGAGTGAACTTCAAGGATCAGATAAAGCAATGCGAGTTGTAGGAATGATCGGGGGAATAATCGCTTTGGGAGAATCGATATTAGTTCTTTCAGGAGAAGCATTGATGGAATGGGGAATTGCTTCAGATTTAGTTAATGGAATCCTCGGTCTAATTTTTGCTGTTATTATTATTGCTCTAGCAATAAAACCTATTCCTTATACTCCTGTAATTCTCGGTGTATTAGGTATACTCCTAATTCTGTTCGGGATTTTAATTGGCGGGATTATTGTTCTACTGGGTACCTTCATAGGAGCAATATCATAATTTGTAACACTTAATCACTTTTTCTTTTTATCTTGAATATTTAAAGAGGGATATAGACCTAACTAATTAGTGAAAAAAATGGATCTAGATATTAGTTCAACTAAAGAATTGAATAATCAAATCAAAATGCCAATATTTGGATTAGGTACTTGGCCACTTAAGGGAAAAAGTGCATATAATGCAGTTTTATGGGCATTAGACAGTGGATATTCATTAATAGATACTGCTTCGTTCTATGGGAATGAGAGTGAAATTGGAGATGCCTTAAAAGACACGAAAATGGAAAGAGAAGAGATTTTTATAACTACAAAGGTTTGGAATAGCGAGCAGGGATATGATAATACCCTTGAAGCATTTAATAATAGCTTGCGGAGACTTAAGTTAGACTATATTGATCTATACTTAATGCATTGGCCAGTTAGCGATTTGAGAAATGAAACTTGGAGAGCTCTAGAGAAAATTTATGAAGAGGGAAGAGTCCGGGCTATTGGTGTGAGTAACTTTACAATTCGTCATTTAAACGAACTTTTAGAATCTTCCAATTCAGTTCCCACGGTAAATCAGATAGAATTTTCCCCATTTTTATATCAAAAAGATTTAATGGAGTACTGTCAATCAAAAAACATTGCTGTAGAAGCGTATACTCCATTAATCCGAGGGAGAAAGTTTAAAAATAAAGTTGTTGTTGATATTTCGCAAAAATGGGGTAAAACTCCAGCCCAAATTTTAATTCGGTGGGGATTGCAGCATAATATCATTGAAATACCAAAAACAGGAAGTAAAGAGCACTTAATTGAAAATGCAGATATTTTTGATTTTAATTTAGATAATGATGATATGTCACGATTGGATAATTTAAATGAAGATTATCGTGTAGTTGATGATCCTCATCGTATTAGGTAGTTCTTTTTTATTTTATAATAAAGCTAACGCTAGTACAAAAGCACCCTCAATCTCAGCTATTTTTCCAACTCTTGAGGTATCAATAATAACTTTATTATCGAGCTTTTCCTCGCTAAACATGTACAAAGCGCCGTAGGCATTTCCACCCCCCAAGTGAACAAGAGTCCTATAAATTAAATTCCCAGAGATTCCGTCAGGGGCTAAAATTAAGTTTGATTTATTCTGGATTGCATTCTCAATTAAAATTTGATCATGATTAATATTTAATCTTGGAAAGCGTTTCTTCATAATTGCAACGGTTTCTTCCCCATTTCTTATTGACTTATCAATATAGGAATCTCTTCCTAAATCACCCTGACGCCCCCCGCTTAATATACTAATTTTTAACTCGATATCTAACGATTCGAACTTTCTAACAACATTTTCAAGGAATTTTACTTTACTTTCTACACTATTGCATTCATCGATTCCAACAGGACCATAAAGAAATTGGTATCCGTTTACAGTTTCGAGTAATGCTAATCTATAAACCATTTCAATTGCAAAAGATTTCTTAAGATTAAATAAAAATTTATTTGAACTAAGTGAGCCCCGAACGATGGCTTGGATTTTATTCTGAGCAAAGTATTCAAAAATAGTTCTTTCAGGTTCTTGGGATTTGACCAAAATTAAGTTAGATTTATGCTTTGATGGGATCTTTCCATCGAGGTTATGAACTGCAATGTCTGAACCAAACAGATATATCTTAGAGGAAAGGTCTTTCGAAAATTTAATACTAGCTTTAAGGATTTTTTCATTATGTATGAATGATGATCCTAATCCAATCCCTAGGTCAAAAATTTTTCCTTTCGCAAGAGATTCAAACTTTTTTAATAAAGGCAATGGTTTATCTTTCATTAAAGTACCCCATATATTAAGTATGCTATTAATACAACTAAGACATCATAGACACCATGCATTATCACCACAGCAATTAAATTCTCTTTTCTCCAATAAAACAACAACCCTAACATCAAAGAAATAGCGAAGTAAGGAACAAATGATAATATAAAGGTGATAAAAAGTGTAAGTGGTGAAGTTAAAGCAACTGCAAATATTCCTATCAAATGAATTGAAGCAAAGAACAATGCTGTAATTAATATCCCCCACGTATCCCCTAATTTTCGAACTAATCCTCTTTGCATAAATCCTCTAAATAGAATCTCTTCTGATGTTCCAATAACTAAGAGTAAAACAACAGAGAAGAGGATTAAACTTCCTATATCTACCGGTATGGGATCTCCTGATAATCCACTAGCGTCTTGGATTATCTCAATTCCGAATAAAAATTCTAGAATCAATTCAATAAGGAATGCTAAGCCATAAACGACAAATACTCCTAAAAAAGCAAGAGCTATCCCAATCAGAGCTTCTTTTATCAGTCCCTTTTTGGTAAAACCTTTTGTGGTAAATCCTAACAATGCTAATCTATTTTTAAATGTTGGATTATGGAGATACTTCTTTACGTATCGGACTGGAAGAAGTACTAAAATAAGTTCAAATAAGGAAAGTAAGGATAAAATGTATACATTTGAGCTAAGTTCAATGAGAATATTTGGATTAAACGTGACAAACAAAATAATTAAAAAGATGAGCATAGTAGCAATATTCATTAAAGAAAAGGCACCGATTGTAAGACCAATTGAGGCTCCAGGACCCCATAATTTGTATTTTTTTGTATTAACTAGATCTTTATCCGAAAGTTTTGGGGGACCAAAAGAAATTTGAGAGCCAGGGAATATCTTATATTTCTTAATATATTCAAGATTTGTCCCGCAGTTAATACAAAATTTAAGGTTTGGGATTTGTATCAATTTTATGCCACATACGGGGCAAAAAATCCAATCTGAATCGATAGGGAGGTCATCTATTTCAGAATTTTTAGGGTCTTTATCATTCATCATCAAAATGATTATAGAGATCTAATTACTAAAAAGTTTTCCTTTCAAATAATAAAATTGGGGAAGGTTTAAAAATTAGGTTAGAAGATTACACCAATCCCCTGAGAACATTCAATATGCGAGCATTTTGAAGTTCACTCTGATAAACTTCTCTGTTTATCACATGTAGAGGGATATGTTTTCTCGTCTTCTCAACAACTAACTTAAATTTAATTGAAGGCATCCAAAAAGTCTTGTTAAAGTGCTGATATTCAATCATTACTACTGAAGGGAAAGTTCCCTTTTGTTTTGGGATAATTCTCGCTTTTATTTTTCTTCTTTCGTATGCTTTTAATTTTTTAATTGCTGTAAAATTCTGTTTATTGTGGAATGATTCAGGAACGAAAAAATAAATTTTGATATTTTTTATATCAATCGAATTTGGATTCTCAATAGTGAAAGTAATAATTTCAGGATTATTCAATCTTAGCTTCTGATTTTGAATTTCAATATCTATAAATAGAGGATAGGGGAGAATTTCTTCATTTAAAGTAAAGCTTAGGTCTATTAACTTTTGAAGGTTTGGTTTAATTTCAGAAACAAACTGCTTTCTTTGATCCCGAATGGAGACCACTTCATTTTTTCTAAATTCTTCAAAATTGTTTAATATGCGGTGAATAGATTTTAATATGTACTTATCAAATTCAGAATGCTTTCCTGAAATGAGAGAGAGTAGTTTCTTATAGTACTCAGATTCAAGATTCCTGAGAAGTGGTTTTTTAAATAAGTTATCCGCAAATTTTTTTAATAACTCATCCATCTCGATTAATTCATCATGACCAATCTTTAAAGTCTCAATCAAGTTAGTGTTATAGATGTTTTTATGCATAAGGTTGCTTACAGTATTAAGGGCCTCAAGGGTTTCAGAATTATAGTCTTCCAAGGCTTTATTAATCATGTTACCCAATAAATCATCAAATTTCTTGGCAGTTTTATTTTTATAATTAAAGAACTCTTCCCGATAAGAACCTAGGTATTTCATTATCCTGCCAGAGTGTAATTTTAAAAGGCTTTTTTGATAATTCTGATATTTATTAGATACATCATTTATCCAATCACGGATACGATTTAATTTATCGAGATCTTCCTTGGATGTTGAAAATTTTTGTTCAATAATTGGATCAGCTAGTGAAAATGGATCATCTGCTCGAATATTTTCTAGTAAAATAGAAGTATTACGCTCCAATTCATAGATATGTTCAACTTGATTATATAAGTTATAAATTTGAATACCCTTAATTTTCACTTTTCGTAACTTTTTTAATAATTCTTCCAGTTTGACTGAAAAATGTGTAGGGTTTTCATACAGGATATTTCCCAGAATGGTGGAAAAATCTGCTAGAATGGAAAAAATCTCTCTCTTCTTTAAAATTTCAATCCCATTACTTTCTAATTCAATTATATTACAGTAATCTACTACATTTTGATAATTTTTATTCGCATACTTGTACAATTTAAAACATTTATCTGAATGGGAAATTATTTTCGCCAAATAACTGTAATATAAGCCCAAGAGTGATTTGTTGATAATATAGGATAAGTCTCTAAGCTTAAAATATTGCCTATCTGCTTTTTCTTCTGTTAAATAGGGAAGAAGAAATTTATCAATGATTATCTCAAAATTTCCGGATGCTCTAATTAGATAAAATAATTTTATAGGATCAATATCAATTTTATCTAATTTGGTAATTATAAGATGTCTATATTCATTGAAACCAGCGCTAATATTATTAAAATAATCTTTGAGCAATATCTTCCGTCTTTCAATCTCTTTGGTATTAGCCTTCTTCCCATTTTTGAAAGACGAGAGTTTCAAGATATCTGACATAAAATATTTAAAGGTGTAAAAAGATTCCATGTAAAAGTTTTTAGCTCCGCAATAAGGACACTGAACTAAAGCTCCTTTTACTATGGGGAGAGAATTCCCACACTTCTTACAGGGGAGATGACTCATAGTTAGTTCAGTCCTTTGTGTAAATTAGAATTAAAGAAATGTATTCTTATACCGTTATATATTTTTGCTTAGCTTATTAAAACTTGTTCACTAAATAGTTATTTTATGTAATATTTTGATGAATTTTTTGGGTACCAATAAAGATATGGTTTAATGAGTAAAGTAACAGAAAAGATTGTTTTCTTTCAATTCAATCGGATTTACAAATCCATATCGCTCAAATTGGATTGTTCTATTCATCGGGATCTTTAACAGGTTTATTTCTCCAAAACCCTCTGAGAATGACCCATCTGGATTTAAGATTGAAACTTTAATCTTCTCATCTTTAGGGACCCATTGTATAATTGAAAATTCTCTACTCAGGTCCTTGCTGTGAAAAGTACTTTCTATAAGGTTTTTGTTAAAATCTATAGATTCAACTTGAATATTCATTAAATCTTTTAGTCGTAAGATTTGACCACTTTCCATTTTCTCCGTATCGGAGGCACTAATAAAAAGATCAAGGTGGTTATTTTTTGCAACGCATTTTATCTTTCTATGTCCTTTTTCGGGGTGAGTAGGGTGCACTAAAGGTTCAGCGATATAATTATTAAAAGGAATATTGTTAACTATAAGAGAGATCGGATTTTTTACGAAAAAATACCGATTTGAAATCTCATCAATAATATTTTTATTTTTTGAATATATCCAATTATCGGAAAATGTAATACCTGTCTGAGACATTCCGAGATCTAATAATGCTTCTCTAAGTGCTTGTGGTTTTATTCCTCGTTTTTTCAGAGATTGTAAACTCCAAGTTCTTGGGTCATCCCAACCTTGATAAATTTTCTTCTGGATGTTATTCCGAGTTTCAGTTTTACTTAATTTTTTGCCAGGAAATTTCAAGCGCCCATAGTAGAGCAATTTAGCTTTTTTCCATCCAAAATGATCCCATATAAATTCTTCAATTATCCCTTCCTTTACTAAATCAATTCCTCTTATTATATGAGTTGCTCCTATTAAATAATCATCAATCGCCATTGCGAATTCTAGTAATGGCCAGATTATGTATTTATTCCCTACTCTGGGATGTTCTGCTTCAGAAATTCTCATAATAATTTGATCTCGAAGGGCAGGATCTTTCTGATCCATTCCTGTTTTTAATCTCACGACAGCTTCTCCTTCATGGTATTTACCTTTAAGCATATTATTCCATTCATACTGATTCTTTTTAATTGGGTGACTTCTATGGGGACAGTTCTTACCAAGTTTCTTGTAGTTCTCTCTAAATTCTGCGCCCGAGCAAAAACATACATATGCAGTATGATCATTAATAAGCTTCTCACAATATTCATAAAAGAGTTCTAACCGATCACTTTTATACAAGATTTTATTGTAGTTAACACCCAACCATTTCAAGCCTTCTTGTATTAAATCATATGCTTCTGGTAAAACATATTTAGCTTTTGGGGTCTGTCTGAGAGATTTTTGACTCCCAATTGTATCATCATAAAATAAAATTAGGTCTCCATTGTATTTTTTCGTATATTCATCATTCAGTACAAACCCTCTAGCATTTCCAATATGTAAAGCCCCACTCGGGTAGGGAGCTAAACGCATGACCACTTTTTTATATTTTCCTACATCTGGTAGCTCAGGTAATTGTTTTTCTTCCTCTAAATCCTCCTCTTCCTCAAAAATATTTGGTTCTAAGTTTAGTAATTTTTCTTTTTGCTTTTCTATATCTAAATTTTTTATTTTACTAATAATATCATCTAGGATGGGGTTAATTATTTTAGCTTGAGGACGTAAATCTTTTCTGTCTGCCATAAGTTTTCCCATAACTGCTTTTCTATTTGGAATTCCCCCAAATTCTATCGCATTTTTCAACCCACTGATCCACAGGATCCTTTTAATTTCTTCCTCATCCATTAGTATCTCATCTATAATTATTATGAGAAACCATAAAAAATTTCATCTTAGCTTGTAAAGTAGTTAATTATTATAGAGAATTATTAATTATTAAGAATTATATAATGGTGCTAAATATGGTCTGGTAGTCCAGCTTGGATAGGGCGCTGGCTTGCGGAGCCAGATATCGAGGGTTCAAATCGTTAAGGAATTAACCTTTACGAGGACAAATCCCCCCCAGACCATATTAATACCCGAAACATTTTATATTATATAGTTTAACAATTCAGAGATATCATTGATTCTCAATAAATTAGGCACGTCAATTTCTCTCTCAAAAGGAAACTTATAAATTCTTTCACATAGTATTGTTTGCATCCCTGCTCGATCTCCCCCTACAACATCAGCATATTCATCTCCACATACCATGCATTCACTATTTTCTTTCAATCCCATTTTTTCAAGGGTATAAAAAAAAATTTCAGGATCGGGTTTCCTTTTCCCAAATTCAGCAGAAGTTACAATAGCATCGAAATATGCAAAAAGACCATATTTTTTTAATAAATTTTCAACCATAGTATGGTTGGGGTGATTAGACAAAACCGCTAGCTTAATATGCTCATGATTAGACAGTTTTTCTAATGTTTCTTTTGTTTTTGGAAATGGTTTCCATTCATCTTGCTCAAAAGAGTGATACATCTCAGCTAGTTTTTCATAGAGATCATCATCTAGGTGATTAATCTTATTATCAAAATTCTCCTCTTTTAACGATTCTAGTACTTCTCTATAAATTAACGAGGTAGGGAATTCTGTTTTTGTTTTTCTACCCTCTCTCCAATATTCTTCTCGCTTCTTTGCAAATTTCTTTACAAATGAGTCATTGGATAAACGATCATCCCAAACTTGTTTCTCTTTTAGAAATTCAATGGATTTTAACAGTCCTTTCTTGAAACATTCATAATATTTTTCTACAGAGGGATTTTCAAAATTGAATAGAGTAAATCCAAAATCAAATATTATTCCTTTGATCGACATGATACTAATAATATTAGAAAAATAATCTAAATTTTAATTTATCTATAGGTAGCATTCGTTACTGTTAAATACTTAATAAAAAACAAAATATTACATTAGAGATATAATGCTTATGTGAAAAGATATGTCAATAGATAAATGGCTCTCTGATGATAGTTCAAAAGAGGAGAAAATTAAGAGGGAAGAAGCCTTTAAGCAACTAAGTAAGGGAGAAGTTCAAGATTTAAAGAAAAAGAAAATCAGAGATATTATTGAAAAAGAAAAGCAAAAATTAACAAAGACCTCAGATAATGATAAATTTTTACAATCTATTCTTGAATTTAAAGAATGGTTAAATACAAGGACATATATTCAAGGAGACATCGAAAAAATTGAGACACGTATAAGCAATTTGCATTTAATTATTCAGAGTAATAAGGGAAAAATGGGTGATGATGAAAAGAAGCTCCTAATAGAAGAATACAAATCTATTCCCCCAAAATTTATCGATGAAAATACAAGGATTGCCCTTAATAAGAAGAT
>JAEOTL010000542.1 GCA_016839845.1 Promethearchaeota archaeon | reverse complement strand
CATAAATACGTGTTATATCCCAATCGATTGGTTTCTCAACTTCTATCCTATTAGTTTGATACACAAATGGAGATAAAATAAATAATTCGGTTTCCCAGTTAATTTGTGAATTAGTCGAATAAAGACTCCCTTCCTCGCCATTGAAAGATGAATTATAGCTTTTCACTAAATATGAATTAACTGATATATTACTTATGTGAAATTCAAGCACGTTTGTCATGTTTTGAAAAACAGTAAAACTGATTTCGCTTGTACTATTTTTACTTCTTTCAATATCGATAAATGAATAACCTCGACCATACGTGAGATTATGGTAGGTATAATTGAAGTTAGAGTCTATATCTAAGACTTTTATTAAATTAGGTTCATTGGGTTCTGTCCAAATTTCAAATTTTATGTTATCAATTTTTAGAGCATCGTTCATGCCTGTAAGGCTAAGATTGGATGTTGCATAAACCCCTGTTTTAATTGAGATGTTTCCAGGTAGAATTTGGCCTTTGATAATAGGGTCATAGATTAAATTTGTTGTAGCCCAATCATCTGTTATTATATTTAAAAAACTTATAGTTTTATTAACCTCAATATCATTCACCATTATAGCCAGATAAAGCGTTAAATTTTCGGGGATAATTGTTTGGGGCGTTGTATCGAATTTGTAATCTATTGAAAGTGATGCCAGATTGCCATCATTAAAAGGTTGAGAGATCGAAAGATTTTGCTGATAGTATGCATATTCGTCTCTAAAAACATTCCCAGCATTAAGTTCAAATTCAACATTTCCTGATTTCCAGCCTGCATCTGTAAAAATTGTGGGATTATTACTCTCATATGCCCAATAGCTATTATTAGATGCAAATTCACCATTTAAAACTTGATCTTTTTTTATTGAAATTCCTTCATAATATATCGTTACATTTTCTGAAGTCCAACCCTCAACTAAAGTAAAATGTACGTCAGTAGGAAAGGAAAGAGGAAAGAAGGAATTTAAGGTAGTTGCAAATTGATTAATTTGTAATGGTTTTGAATTCGGAAATTCTGAAGATCGAATTGGATTTTCAATATTTTTAGTGATTTCTTTATCTGCGACGTTATGATCATCTGATAGAAGGGGGAAAAAGGATAATGAGATAACTATTAACATACATAATGGTAGAAATCTTCGAAGTTTCATTACTATATAGTTACCTCTATAGATCCTCTATTCTTTCTTTCCCTATAGTTATACTAATACTCTCAATAGGATTGAACGATTTACTTATACCAGATTTATTCCTCAACCGTATACCTATTTTTGAATTCTCTAAAGGGTTCTAGATATTAAAATCAAAAAAAATGGGATATATAAATTTAAGTACACTTATCACTTACACTGTTTAAAATATTTTAGTCGTCAAGTAACAATAAAATTATTTTAGAAAAAAGTTAAAAAAAAAATTAGAACTAGTCTTTTACGAGATGTTCTGTATAATCGTGGTCGTAAGAATAGAGATGAAATTTATTTGGACTTAAGAGGTAATTCGGATCAACTGCCTTTTTCATGTCCTTAAAGAATTGCATAAATTCAGGCGTATAGGCCCCTGCTTCTACAATAGATTGACTTATTGATTCCCCAAGCCAATAATGGGCTCCACCGTACCGTACTTGGTGTCTAATTTTCTTATGCCAGATATTCATGGTTGTTTCTCGATGTTCATCGGTATTGTCACCCCCAAGACCTCCTACTATTACGCAATTTCCATTAGGAAGAAACATTAAGAACGAAGCAAACACAGGATAGGGGGGATTCTTTGGAGGAAATTCCTTTGCATTTTGGATGTTAAATTGTACACCCTTTTGAACGCTTTCACCCAGCCTAGATATCGCAACTTTATGACAAGTCGTACAGGAGCTCTTTGGGGGTGCTGTTGAGATATATTTCTGAAAGAAATTAAATTCTTCTTTCAATGTAAATTTCCAATCCTTTGATAGAACCATGTCTAAATCAATCTCCTGCCATTCAAAAGGTCGAGTTGCATTATCTTTCAACATAATCTCATTGGTTTTTTCAAGATAAACATCAATAATTCGTTGATCGGTTGCTTCTAAGGTCACTGAAAAAACAGGTCCGGTTATTTTAGGCCTTCCACTTGGTTTATTGACAACTTGAGTAGATAAAAGTGTAAATAATATAGATGGCCATACCATCAAATCATTTAATCCATCCCCAACTTCCCTCCTAAGTTTATGTGCTATCTCAAAGACTTTATTATAATCGTCTTTTGCGAGCATGTAATATCTCCGAACTTTGAAAGGAGGGTCAGGAAATAACCGTAGGAAAGCTTTACATTTTATTCCCATAGTGCCCACATCACCCATAAAAAGCCCGGTAAAGTCTGGGGACACACCGTAACGACAGAATGGAGTAGCGTATTGATTGGATGCAGCTCCGGTTCTTATTATCGTTCCTTCAGGGTTAGGAAGTACTGCTTCTACCCCAAGACAAATATCTGGAGTCAATCCGTATTTCGTAGAACTGAAACCTACCGTTGCATTCGAAAGTCCTCCACCAATCGTAGCAGAATATCCACTTCCTGGCCCAAGAATTCCAGTAGTCATTCCTTTTTTTTGTAGCTCGGAAAGCATGGAGCCCCATGTGATTCCGCATCCTACAATGCAATAATAATCATCTACATTGATTTCATAAATTTGGTTCATTCGTGTAAGGTCGATAAGTATCCCTTGTTCTGTGACACTTCCTCCCACAAGGTCAGCACCTCCGCCTCTGGGAACCATGCGAATCTTATATTTATTTGCAATTTTCACAATCTCAGAGACTTCTTCAGTAGTTTCTGGCCTTACAATGATGTCTGCCCACCTATCTGGAAATGCAGGGTCAACATTCCTTGAATAGGCGGCTTTCATGAAATCCTTGTCTGATATGAAATCAGATCCGATAACATCTTCAATTTCTTTATAGGCATTTTTCACTTTGCTAATTATAATCACCCTTTTTTCAAAAAAATCTAATAATTTAATGATAGATCTCATAACCTAATAAAAGTTACTTAATCATTCTTTTTGTTTTGAAAAGTTGGAAAAAGATAAATTACTCCCATGGTTTTAGAAAATAATGACACAAACGAATGGTAATTTCGAGGAGACTTTAAAACCTACTTTTTTTATGAATTATGAACACCCTTCAGTTATGCAAAAAGCCAAGGAATTGACGGATGGAATTGAAAAGGATGTTGATAAGGCTATAAAGCTTTTTTATTTCGTTCGTGATGGTGTTAGGTATTCGGTTAAGGATTCTCGGAAGTCATTTGATAAAAAGGAGTGGCAAGCAAGTTTAACTCTAGAAAAAGGTTATGCATTTTGCATTCCTAAAGCGATTCTGTTAGCAGCGTTAGCCCGTGCTGTCGGAATTCCTTCAAGACTTCATTTCGTTGATATTGTGAACCATATGACAAGTGATAGACTCAAAAGAGATATGGGGAGTAATCTTTTTATCTTCCATGGATTTGTTGAACTGTTTTTAGATGGTAGATGGGTTGAAGCTAATTGCGCATTCGATAAAGCACTGTGTATGAGAAAAAATTTCCCATGGGTTGATTTTGACGGTGTAAAGGATGGGCTTTTTGCGAGTACAACTGAAGATGGAGAACCGTTTGTGGAATATATGAAGGATCGAGGTGTTTACAATGACGCGCCTCACCAAGAAGTCTTGCAAACTTGGGCTGCAGAATATCCAAGTCGGTATGACGAGTCGGGAAAACCAATTAACCAATGAAATTTAGAACTGTACTAATATAATTCTCTTATTTTATCAATTTGAGAATCCATCATTCCAATGGAAATAAACAATCCTAATATTTGACTAACAGTTATTTTTTGTTGTTGTATCATGTTTTTTATTTCCTCATAGTCAAATCCTATAGTAATTTTAAGCCCTGCGCTATGAGCTAAGATGGGATCTTTTTCAAAATTATCCAGTCCGAATTGTATAACTTCCACTTCAGGGACTTTTTCCATAACCGCAAGCCAGTTTATCAATTTTTCTTTCTTCTGAGGATCAATCTCTAAAGATTTAATATACTTTCCAGTTATCTTCCCGTCATTTATTTCAATGGCATTCCCAAAGGCATATTCTAGGTTTAACCTGTTCTTCAATACATCAGTAAAATTGGATAAACTATTACTGAGAAGGGCTATTGTATACTGCATCAGTTTCAAAGCACGAATAAACTCTTCTGTACCAGGAGAAATTCTGAGTGAAGAAATTAGTTGATTTAACATATCGATATCCATCCCTTTGAGGGTTTTAACACCTAATGCTTTAATTTCTTGATATTCCTCTAGTTTTTTTAGGTCGTAGATCATACCCTTATCTAAATCACTTAGCTGGATCTCATTTAGGAACTTAGATAATCCTTGGATTTGAATTAAATTTTCCTCTAAGTCAAGAATTAACAGTTTTCTAGTTTTCTTCTTAAAGACATCTTCAGATTCTATTATAATTTGGAGTTCTAATTCTTTTCCTAAGGTTCTAAGCCCAATGACAAATTCTTCTCTTGAGATATTCAAATCAGAGATATTAAGTAGACTTTCACAAGCAATAATTTGACCACGAGAGATCATATTTAATTTATGAATATTAGCATTATGTTCGCCTGCAAATTTTGAAAATTTCGCAATTTGTCCTGGTCTATCGTTACCGACGTACACAAAACTTAGCCATGATTTTGAACCTGTTCTAATTCCCCCTTGAAAAGGTTTAATTGAAATTATTAAATCAGTACCTACAGATAATTCTTGAAATCGGTCATTGAAGTACTTTAATGGCTTAGTGAATGCCTCTTCTGTGGGTTCAATGATCATTATGATGTAAAAGAGCCCATGTGGGGCACTCTGTTCAATGTCGATTATATTAAATCCACCTTTTGCCACAACCTCGGTAAGCATGGCGATAAGTCCTGCTCGATCTTGACCCATAGCATTAATAAGATAGTATTCTTGCTCATTTTCCACCATTTCAGGCACCCTCCTCATCAAATGAATAATATATGTTATGAAATTTGGATCTTAATTCATTAACATCACTTTTTACCTTGTCGGGAGCTTCACTCTTTATTATAACGCGTTCAAAAAATTCAGCTATCAATTTGAATTCTGCTTCCATCATCCCGAAATGTGTCATTTCCTTGACTCCTAACCGAATTCCAGATGGATTAGATGCGAAATCAACCTCATCCCCATGAATTAAATTTTTGTTTGTGATAATATCGGCTTGTTCGAGTAATTGAGCGTTTTTTAATCCCTTTCCAAATTCCGAAAGGTCGACTACAATCTGATGTGATTCAGTATAACCCAATCTTTTACCAAGAACTATAAATCCCCTTTTATCAAGCTCAGCCGCAAAGGCTTTTGCGTTTTTTATGATTTGTTGAGCATAAGTATTCCCGAATTTTTGCATTTCTTCGCATACAATAGCTAGTGGAGGGAGTCTGTGTAAATGATGGTTGCTCACTGTTCCTGGAAATATACCTCGCTCTATATTATGAAAGTGATTCTCATCATTCGTGCAAATGATTGCACCTTGTGGGCCGGGAAACGTTTTGTGGGTTGATCCCATTAAAACATCTGCTCCTTCAGCAAGGGGATTTTGAAATTCGCCACCTGCAATCAATCCAAGAACGTGGGATCCATCATAATGTATGATTGTACCGATATCTTCACAAATCTCTTTTATTTCTCTTACAGGATGGGGAAATAAAAATACGCTTGCGCCCAATGTAATTAAATTTGGTTTTAGTCCCAAAATAAGATTTCCGAAAAGATCCATATCGATATTATAGTTATCGTAATCAAAGGGAATGTCAAATATTTTTAATCCTCGTAAACCTGCACCCCCAAACTTTCTCATTGAGATGTGTGCACCATTTGGAACACTTAAGGTGAAAATCTTATCATCTCGATTACAAAGACCATAATAAATGGCAATATTTGCTATCGTTGCAGCAGGACAACGAACGTCAGCAAACATACAACCAAACAGATTTTTTACGCTATCTATTGTAATTTGCTCTATTTCATCATGAAAACGTTGACCTTGATATTCTCTATGATACACAACCCCTTCAGCATATCTGTGTGCGAAATCTGAATAACTAAGCGACTCTGCGGTTTGACTTAAAACGTTTTCTGAAGCAATTAGATTAATCGTCTTCTTTCCTCGCCATAAATTTTGATTTTCAACACATGCCCTTATAAGTTTCAAATTTTCTTCTGACATAATACTACGCCTTTATTCGTAATAACTAATGATTCGATCATAATAAAATTGGATAGAATGTAATTTTCTAAAATTTTAGAAATTATAAAGATCATAAAACCCCACAGAACCATAGAAGAGCCGCTCTAAGGGTTGTACTTACCTTGAAGTAGTGCTACCAAAACCTGAAGGAACAATCGAAAAATTTTCAAAATCTCTTTTCTCAAATTTTTTTAAATAGGAATGCAATCTTTTTAGTAATCAATGTTAAAATAGATGGTGATTAAAATTTCTAAAGTTAAAAATGCGTATAAGGAAATTGAGCATGTTGTTGGGAATGACTTCATAACCGATAAAGATTTCATGAAAGCAGCCTACTCACGTAATGTAGATCCCGCATTTCCTGATAGGTGGGCAGACATCATTGTAAGGCCAGAAACTACTGAAGAAGTCTCTGAAATTGTGAAAATTGCAAATAAGTACAAAATCCATATGGTTCCAAGGGGTGGAGGTGCCGATCTTGTAGGAGGTTCCACCACCCAAGGAGGAATTCTTATGGACCTTACCAGAATGAATAAGATTATAGAGATAAATGAAGATGATTATTACTACGTTGTGGAGTGTGGGGTTACATGGGGAGCTCTGTTGTCTGAACTGCACCCAAGGGCTTTAACCTCCGGAGTTACGGGACCTGGAAGTGGATTTTCAGCGACGATAGGTGGAGGTCTTTCTAATAGCACCGCTGGAGGGGGGTCAACCAAATACGGATTAGTTCCGGACGTTTGTTTGGGCGTAGAAGTAGTCCTTCCCAATCCGTCAGGAACAATTGTGAAGACAGGAGCCGCATCCAATCAATATGCAACCCCCTTCTGTAGGTATGGAGTGTCCCCAGACTTTACAGGTCTTTTCATGGGCGATGTGGGCACAATGGGCATCAAAACGAAAGCTTTTATGAGACTCTTCCCCGATCCCCCTTATAAAGCATCTCGTATGTTTGTGTTTAGTAAAAATGATTATAACATGGTATTTAAAAAAGCACATAGATTACGAAAAGAAGTTGGAGATGGATTGCTTGGATTAAGTGTCCTACCCTACGAAATTACTATGATAATGGCTGCTCAGAATTTACCTAAAGGCACGAAAAGACCAAGAATAAGAGGTCCACTAATGGCTATTAATTTAGAGGCGACTGATCAGAGAATTCTAGATGTATATATAGAAAAAGTAGATGAAATTATGACAAAAGACGAAACTACCCGTCCTATTTCATTTGGTGATATCGATCCCTCAAGAGAACGACCTGATACGTGGCAATATAACCTAAAGGCGAGCTTTAATTATTTCCATAACTTAATTTCAGTTGCGCCCCCTAAAGTGACATGTACCACCTGTCATAAAGT
>JAEOTL010000541.1 GCA_016839845.1 Promethearchaeota archaeon | reverse complement strand
CATAAATACGTGTTATATCCCAATCGATTGGTTTCTCAACTTCTATCCTATTAGTTTGATACACAAATGGAGATAAAATAAATAATTCGGTTTCCCAGTTAATTTGTGAATTAGTCGAATAAAGACTTCCTTCCTCCCCATCAAAAGTTGAATTATAGGTTTTCACTAGATATGAATTTACTGATATATTACTTATGTGAAAATCCAGCACGTTTGTCATATTTCGAAAAACAGTAAAACTGATTTCGTTTGTACTATTATTACTTCTTTCAATATCTATAAATGAATAACCTCGACCAAACGTGAGATTATGGTAGGTATAATTGAAGTTAGAGTCTATATCTAAGACTTTTATTAAATTAGGTTCATTGGGTTCTGTCCATATTTCGAATTTTATATTATCAAATTTAAAGTTCATGTTGGTAAGATTAATATCAGATGTAGCATAAATTCCTGTCTTTATTGAGACATTTCCGGGTAGGAATTGGCCATTAAAAATAGGATCATATACTAAATTTGTGGTTGCCCATTCTTCTTGTATTAAATTTGATAGCCTCGTTGTTTTATTCACCTCGATTCCATTTACCTCAATAGCCAGATAAAGTGTAAGGTTCTCAGGGGCAAGCTGTGTATCAAATAAATAATCTAGTGACAATACTGCTAAATTACCAATGTAAAAAGGCTGGTAAATCGAAATATTTTGCTTGTAAAAGCCATACTCATCTTTTAAAACCATGCCACTTTTAATTTCAAATTCAACATTTCCTGAATTCCAGCCTAAATCTTTAAAAATTGTGGGATTATTACTCTCATATGTCCATTTGCTACTATTAGAGGTAAACTCACCATTCAAAACTTGATCTTTTTTTATTGAAATTCCTTCATAATATATCGTTACATTTTCTGAAGTCCAACCCTCAACTAAAGTAAAATGTACATCAGTAGGAAAGGAAAGAGGAAAGAAGGAATTTGAGGTAGATGCAAATTGATTAATTTGTAATGGTTTTGAATTCGGAAATTCTGAAGATCGAATTGGATTTTCAATATTTTTAGTGAATTCTTTATCTGCGACGTTATGATCATCTGATAGAAGGGGGAAAAAGGATAATGAGATAATTATTAACATACACAATGGTAGAAATCTTCGAAGATTCATTACTTTTCTTTTACCTCATAGATCCATTATTACTTCTCTCCCTATAGTTATACTAATACTCTCAATAGGAACGAGCGATTTTACTATACCAGATTTATTCCTCAACCGTAGACCTATTTTCGAATTCTCTAAAGGGTCTTAGATACTAAAATCAAAAAAAATGGGATATATAAATTTAAGCACACTTAACACCTACATGGCTTAAAATATTTTAGTCGACAAGTAAAATAGAATTATTTAAGAAAAAAGTAAAAAAAAATAATTTTGAACTAGTCTTTTACGAGATGTTCTGTATAATCGTGGTCGTAAGAATAGAGATGAAATTTATTTGGACTTAAGAGGTAATTCGGGTCAACTGCCTTTTTCATGTCTTTAAAGAATTGCATAAATTCAGGCGTATATGCCCCTGCTTCGACAATAGATTGGCTTATTGATTCCCCAAGCCAATAGTGGGCTCCGCCGTATCGTACTTGGTGTCGAATTTTCTTATGCCAGATATTCATTGTCGTTTCGCGGTTCTCGTCTGTATTATCACCACCCATACCACCTACTATGACACAATTTCCGTTGGGAAGAAACATTAAGAATGATGCAAACACAGGATAGGGAGGATTTTTTGGGGGGAACTCCTTTGCATTTTGGATATTAAACTGTACTCCTTTTTGAACGCTTTCACCCAACCGAGAGATCGCAACTTTATGGCATGTCGTGCAGGATATCTTTGGTGGTGCAGCTGAGATGTATTTCTGAAAGAAATTAAACTCCTCTTTTAATGAAAACTTCCAGTCCTTCGAGTGTACCATGTCTAAATCAATTTCTAACCATTCAAATGGCCTGGTGGCATCATCTTTTAGCATAATCTCATGAACTTTTTCAAGATATACATCTAATATTCTTTGATCGGTCGCATCAAGAGTTACCCCGAATACAGGTCCGGTTATTTTAGGGCGAGTACTTGGTTTATTAACTACTTGAGCAGAAAGAAGCGTAAATAATATGGATGGCCATACCATTAAATCATTTAATCCATCGCCGACTTCCCTTCGAAGTTTATGTCCTATTTCGAATACTTTATTATAATCCTCCTTTAGGAGCATGTAATATCTGCGCGCTTTATAAGGAGGATCAGGAAATAATCGCAGAAAAGCTTTACATTTTATTCCCATTGTGCCCACATCGCCCATGAAAAGGCCAGTAAAGTCGGGAGAGACTCCATACCGGCAGAAAGGGGTTGCGTATTGATTAGATGCAGCTCCAGTTCTCACTATCGTTCCTTCTGGATTAGGAAGCACTGCTTCTACCCCAAGACAGATATCTGGCGTCAATCCGTATTTTGTAGAGCTAAACCCTACAGTAGCATTTGACAGGCCTCCACCTATAGTTGCAGAATACCCACTTCCAGGTCCAAGAATTCCTGTGGTCATTCCTTTTTCTTGTAGCTGGGAAAGCATGGATCCCCAGGTTATTCCACATCCTACAATGCAATAATAATCATCCGTGTTGATTTCGTAAATTTGGTTCATCCGTGTAAGGTCGATCAATATCCCTTGATCTGTGACGCTACCTCCAACGAGGTCAGCACCACCCCCTCTGGGAACCATGTGGATCTTGTATTTATTCGCAATTTTAACAATCTCAGAAACTTCTTCTGTAGTTTCTGGTCTCACTATGATATCTGCCCACCTATCTGGAAAGGCAGGATCGACGTTACGTGAATACGCTGCTTTCATAAAATCTTTATCTGATATGAAGTCTGAACCAATCACATCTTCAATTTCTTTATAGGCATTTTTAACTTTGCTAATCATAATCACCCTTGTTTATAAAAATATAATAATTTAAAAATAGACCTAATAACCTAATAAAAGTTACTTCCACTGATTTGAATTAAATATTAAATTCGTATGGGTATTATAATTTACTAACCCCCATTGTATTGTACAAAAGGCTTTTAAGGAAATTTTTCTTCTCTTTTGTTGAATCCAAATAATTTTTAATAACAACCATGCCTTATTCAAGACCCGAAGAATTAAACCGTGCAGAGGAACTCCTCCATAAAATTAAGATTGAAGAAGTTCTTGAAATAATTACTAATTTTGAGAAGAAAAATCAACTTAATCCCGAAGAACAGTTAACAATTCTTCTTTTAAAAGGACACATACATGGATATAATAGACAGTTTAAAAATGTGGAAGAGGTTGGAAAATCCGCATATAAAATGAGTTTGAATTTGGGTTTGATATCAGAAACTATTGAATCGCTTATTCTTCAATCTGTTATTATGTTCCTTGGAAAATTTGATGAAGCTTTTGATCTTTTGCTAAAAGCCGAGAAATTATTTAAGTCTATCAATAAGGAATCGCAAATAAATCTTTTGAGGTTAAAATCTATGATTTTTCAACTAAAATCTTGGGTTTACTGGTTTAAGAATAACATAGATGATGCATTAGATTTAACATTCCAACACCAACCCATAATAGAAGAATTGGGATATAAAGATGTGCTTGCTAATAATTTTTTATTACAAGGGTATATTTATTTAAGCAGAGCAGAGTATGATCTAGCATTAGACTGTACCAAAAACTCATTAATCCTTTATAAACGATTAAACGCCCATAATATGATTGTGGCTTGTTTAAACTCTTTAGGATATATTCATTTTTATAAAGGAGATATAAAAATTGCATTAGATTATGCTCAAAAAAGCTTAAATAGCAACAAATTTGAAAATCGCGAGAGAGTAGAAGCGTTAGAAGTATTGGGACTTATTTATCGAGAAAAAGGTGAATTACATCAAGCTTTAGAGTACTTTAATCAAGTTGTTTTCCTTGCAGATAAGCTAGATATTATTGATAAATTAGCTCTTAATTTACAAAATACAGGAATTACGCATATGATAATGGGTGAGAAAGATAAGGCAATAGAACACCTACAACGTAGCCTGACGTTCTTAAAAACAATAGGGTACAATGCAGCAGTACCCCAACCTATGTTTAATTTAGTTCTAATATATCTGGAAAAGAATTCTCACGTTCAAGCACAAGAATACTTGACGAAATTAGAAGATTACAGTAAAAACTTCAAATCAAAAGGAGGAGACCAACTATACTTGATTGCAAAAGCATCGGTATTGAAATCAAGCATCAGAATCCATGATCATGCTGAAGCAGAAAATATACTAAAACAAGTATTGGAAAAAGAAATATCTTCCCAACTTAAAATCTATTCAAGAGTTTTATTATGTGATCTCTTATTGGAAGAATTATCGATCTATAATAATCCTGAAGTATTGGATGAAATTAATATACTAATCAAACGATTACTCAAGGCGGTAGAGAAAGAGTATTCTTTTTCAAGATTATCTGAGGTTAAATTGTTACAGGCAAAACTAGCATTAATTCAGATGGATATCGAAGGGGCAAAGAGACTTTTAAAAGATGCTCAATATATTGCTGAATCACATGATCTGAAACGTTTATCGATACAAATATCTAATGAACATGACAAATTGCTAGAACAAATGAATGAATGGGATAGTCTTAAGAAAAAAGATGCTCCAATGGCAGATCGTATTGAATTAGCCTCTCTTGAAGGTGTATTTGATAGACTACAAGGTAAGCGTGCTGTAGATCCTCCGGAGTTGATAGATGAAAAGCCAACATTACTCTTGATTATTGGAGAAGGAGGCGTTCTCGTCTTCTCTTATCCTTTTTCGGATGAGTGGGGGATTGACGAAGATCTTTTTAGTAGTTTTTTATCTGCATTCGCGTCCTTTAGTAATGAATTTTTTACCAAAGGGCTCGATCGTGCAAAATTTGGAGATGATTTAATATTAATGCAAACAATCGACCGATTTTCGATTTGTTACTTGTTTAAAGGTCAGACATATCAAGCGACGCAAAGATTAACGCAATTCACAGAGCAGGTTCAAAATACTGCCCCAGTTTGGAAAACTTTAGAAAAATTTTATGAAACAAGTCAGGTTCTTGAGTTAAAAGATAGTCCTAGGCTTGAATCAATTATAACAGAGATTTTTATGAGTAAAAATCCAGGAAATATAAAGATTACTTAATTCTTAAAGAAATGTGGTAAAAAATATATTATTTCCATGTTTTATGAAAGTAATGACAAAATCAAACGAAAATTTTGAGGAGACCTTAAAGCCCACTTACTTTTTGAATTATGAACACCCCTCAGTTTTACAAAAAGCTAAGGAATTGACCGATGGAATCGAAAAGGATGTTGAGAAGGCTATAAAGCTTTTTTATTTCGTTCGCGATGGTATTAGATATTCAGTTAAAGATTCCCGTAAATCTTTTGATAAAAAGGAGTGGCAAGCGAGTTTAACTTTAGAGAAGGGATATGCATTTTGCATACCAAAGGCGATTCTGTTAGCCTCGTTAGCCCGTGCTGTTGGAATCCCTTCAAGGCTTCATTTCGTTGATATTGTAAACCACATGACTAGTGAACGACTCAAAAAAGAAATGGGGAGCAGTCTTTTTATATTCCATGGGTTTGTTGAACTGTTCTTAGATGGGGGATGGGTTGAAGCAAATTGTGCATTCGATAAAGAATTGTGTATGAGAAAAAATTTCCCATGGGTCGATTTTGACGGGGTAAAGGATGGACTTTTTGCGAGCACAACTGAAGACGGTGAACCGTTTGTGGAATATATAAAGGATCGTGGAGTATATAACGATGCACCTCATCAGGAAGTATTGCAAACTTGGACTTCAGAATATCCCAATCGGTATGATGAGTCAGGAAAACCAATCAAACCCTGAAAGTATAACCTTGTACTAATATAATTCTCTTATTTTTTCAATCTGAGAATCCATCATTCCAATGGAGATAAATAATCCTAAAATTTGACTAACAGTTATTTGCTTTTGTTGTATCATATTATTTATTCTCTCGTAGTCAAATCCTATACTAATTTTGAGCCCTGCGCTATGGGCTAAGATCGGATCTTTTTCAAAATTATCCAGTCCGAATTGGATAACCTCTACTTCAGGGACTTTCTCCATAACCGCAAGCCAGTTAACCAATTTTTCTTTCTTTTGAGGGTCAATCTCCAAATTTTTTATGTACTTCCCAGTTAGTTTACCATCTCGTACCTCTATTGCATTCCCAAATGCATATTCTAGATTTAACCTGTTCTTTACAATATCGGTAAAAATGGATAAGCTGTTACTCAGAAGGGCAATCGTATATTGCATCAGTTTTAAAGCACGAATAAACTCTTCTGTTCCAGGAGAAATTCTGAGTGATGAAATAAGTTGGTTGAGTATTTCTATATCCATTCCTTTAAGAGAATTGATCCCGAGCTCTTTAATTGCCTGATAATCTTTTTTTGTTTTTAATTCATTGACAATTCTCTTATCAAGATCACTTAATTGAATTTTACTTAGAAATTCAGTTAAACCTTGGATTTGAATTAAGTTTTCCTCCAAGTCAAGAATTAGCAGTTTTCTAACTTTCTTTTTAAATACATCTTTAGATTCTACTATAATTTGAAGTTCTAATTCTTTACCTAAGGTTCTAAGGCCTTTGACAAATTCTTCCCTCGTGATATTCAAGTCAGAAATATTTAGTAGACTTTCACAAGCAATTATTTGGCCACGGGAAATCATATTCAATTTATGAATATTAGCGTTATGTTCACCCGCAAATTTTGAAAACCTCGCAATTTGCCCAGGTCTATCGTTACCGACGTAAACAAAACTTAGCCATGATTTTAAACCCTTTCTAATACCACCTTGAAAAGGTTTAATTGAGATTATTAAGTCTGTACCTGAAGATATTTCTTGAAATTTTTCATTGAAATACTTTACTGGCTCGGAATCTGCCATTTCTGTGGGTTCAATGATCATAATCATATAAAAAAGCCCGTGCGGAGCACTTTGTTCAAAGTCGATAATATTATAACCCCCTTTTGCTACAACTTCAGTGATCATGGCAATGAGTCCTGCTCGATCCTGACCCATAGCATTGATAAGATAATATTCTTGCTCATTTTCCATCATTTTAGGCACCCTGTCCATCATATGAGTATTCAATATCACAAAATTGGGATCTTAACTCGTTAACATCGTTTTTTATTTTATCAGGGGCTTCACCTTTTATTATCACCCGTTCAAAAAATTCAGCTACAATTCTGAATTCCTGTTCTTTCATTCCGAAATGAGTCATCTCTTGAACCCCTAACCTAAGTCCAGATGGATTTGAAGCGAAATCAACCTCATCACCGTGAATTAAATTCTTATTAGTAATAATATCAGCCTCTTCAAGCAACTCGGCGTTTTTTAAGCCTTTCCCAAATTCTGAGAGATCAACTAAAATCTGGTGTGATTCAGTATAGCCCAATCTTTTTCCAAGGACTTTAAATCCTTTCCCATCAAGCGCGACCGCAAACGCTTTTGCATTTTTAATGATTTGTTGGGCATAATTTCTCCCAAATTTCTGCATTTCCTCACATACAATAGCTAGCGGGGGAAGTCTATGCAAATGGTGGTTACTTACGGTTCCTGGGAATATTCCCCTTTCTATATTATGAAAATAATCTTCATCATTTGTGCAAATAATTGCACCTTGTGGTCCAGGAAACGTTTTGTGAGTTGATCCCATTAGTACATCGGCCCCCTCATTGAGAGGGCTTTGGAATTCACCACCAGCAATTAATCCAAGAACATGGGATCCATCGTAATGTATTATTGTCCCAATATCTTCGCATATTTCCTTGATCTCCTTTATAGGATGGGGAAATAAAAACACGCTTGCTCCTAGGGTAATTAAATTCGGTTTTAGACCTAATATAAGATTTCCGAAAAGATCCATATCTATATTGTAGTTACCATAATCAAAGGGAATATCAAAAATTTTTAATCCACGTAATCCCGCTCCGCCAAACTTTCTCATAGAGATATGTGCACCGTTAGGGACACTTAAAGTGAAAATTTTATCATCCCGATTACAGAGACCATAATAAATAGCTATATTTGCTATTGTGGCTGCTGGGCAACGTACATCTGCGAATCTGGAGCCAAAAAGGTTTTTTACACCATCTATGGCAATTTGTTCAATTTCATCATGATATTGTTGACCTTGATATTCTCTATGATACACCACCCCCTCAGCGTATCTGTGTGCGAAATCTGAATAACTAACCGATTCAGCAGTTTTACTTATTATGTTTTCTGAAGCAATAAGATTAATAGTCTTTGTTCCTCGCCATAAATTTTGATTTTCAACACAGTTCCTTATATTTTTTAAATTTTCTTCAGACATAATACTACGCCTTTATTCGTAATAATTAATGAAACGATCATAATAAAATGAGATATAATAGAAATATCTCAATTATTATTAAATGTCAGATAAGGTAAACATCGTAACTCCCCACAGAATCCTAGAAAAGCCGCTCTATTTTTTGATCCTACCTTGAGGTAGTACTACCAAATCCTGAAGGAAAAAATTTTCTCAACTTTTTTTAATAACGGATACAATCTTTTTAGTAATTAATAGAAAACCAAATCGTGATTAAAATTTCGAAAGTGAAAAGTGCTTATAATGAAATAGAAAAAGTAATTGGCGACGATTTTATAACCGATAAGGATTTTATGAAGGCAGCATATTCTCGAAATGTTGATCCCGCGTTTCCAGACCGCTGGGCAGACATGATCGTAAGACCGGAAACTCCTGAAGAGGTCTCTGAGATTGTGAAAATTGCAAATAAGTACAAAATTCATATGGTCCCTAGAGGTGGAGGTGCTGACCTTGTTGGTGGCTCCACGACTCAAGGGGGGATCCTCATCGACCTTACTAGAATGAATAAAATCATCGAGATTAATGAAGATGATTATTATTACATTGTTGAATGTGGGGTAACATGGGGGGCATTATTGTCCGAACTGCACCCCAGAGGTTTGACTTCAGGTGTTACTGGACCGGGAAGTGGATTTTCTGCGACAATTGGTGGTGGTCTTTCTAATAGCACCGCAGGAGGAGGCTCAACTAAATACGGGTTAGTTCCCGATGTTTGTCTCGGAGTCGAGGTTGTCCTCCCTAATCCTTCAGGGACGATTGTGAGAACTGGGGCAGCATCTAATCAATATGCAACTCCTTTCTGCCGGTATGGAGTCTCTCCTGACTTTACAGGACTTTTCATGGGCGACGTCGGCACCATGGGTATAAAAACGAAAGCTTACATGAGATTATTTCCAGATCCTCCCTATAAAGCATCTCGTATGTTTGTGTTTAGTAAAAATGATTATAACATGGTATTTAAAAAAGCACATAGATTACGAAAAGAAGTTGGAGATGGATTACTTGGATTAAGTGTCCTACCCTACGAAATTACTATGATAATGGCTGCTCAAAATTTACCTAAAGGCACGAAAAGACCACGAATAAGAGGCCCATTAATGGCTATTAATTTAGAGGCGACTGATCAGAGGATTCTAGATGTATATATAGAAAAAGTAGATGAAATTATGACAAAAGACGAAACTACCCGTCCTATTTCATTTGGTGACATCGATCCCTCAAGAGAACGACCTGATACGTGGCAATATAACCTAAAGGCGAGCTTTAATTATTTCCATAACTTAATTTCAGTTGCGCCCCCTAAAGTGACATGTACCACCTGTCAT
>JAEOTL010000540.1 GCA_016839845.1 Promethearchaeota archaeon | reverse complement strand
TTACTCCCCCAGAATTCACTAGATAATCGTTAGCGATCATAACCCCTTTTTCTCTATATACGATTTGTTCCATTCTGGTTCTTGCTGCTTTTCTATTTGGATCAGGGCTATAAGTGTTAGCGCCTTCTACAATTAATGACCATCTACCCATTCTGTCAACAACCATTGAAGGGGATTCAGAAGACCTAACCCCCAAATAATTAAATATGGGTGCTGCTGGGACCAAGCAAAATGCATTTTCTAGCAGTAAATTTTTACGGTTTGTTGAAAATTTGGTGGGGTGCTTATATCCTTTGGTACTGATCTCTTTCTGAAAGTAGTTATTTGTAACTCGATGTTTTTCTTGCCATAATTTAAATAGATCATCCGTTGGTAAACCAGATTCATTATATAAATAACCCTCTAAATCACTTACGCCTATAACTTTAACTTCAGGAATTCTTTCCTTCATTATACGAGCTGCATGAGCTCCCACTGCCCCAAAACCTTGAATCAAAACTTTTAGGTTCATAGTTTCGGGAATTTCCAAATTAGCAAACTGCGGAAGAACCCTCAACCTTGGCATTATTCCCAGCAACGTTTCTAATGCGATTACAACCCCTCCAGCAGCAGCTCCAACCTCATCAATGCGATTTCCACCCATATCTGCTGGTTTTGATACAGCACTATCTAATCCATTCTCTATTGCTATCGTCTTCATATCAGCATCATTGGTACCAACATCTGGTCCGGGGACATAAATTTCTTTATATCTTTTTATTAACTGGGCAAATCCACGAATAACCTCGTCATGTTCCTCTGGTGAAAGATCGTCTCCCGCAACTATCCCCGATTTTCCACCACCGTAAGGAAGATTAGCGGCTGCATTTTTTAAAGTCATACCTCGAGCTAAATTATGAATATCGGAAGGAACTATGTCTGGGAGCATTCTTATTCCCCCCATACTTGGTTTTCCCATACTTAGATTATCTACAACTAGATACCCACCAATTTCTTTCGGTGATTTATCATCCCAAATGCATGAAACAAGATAAGGTCCCAATTTATCTGCAACAATTCCCAGTCGAGACAAAAGATGCTCATCCACATTACTAAATTCTAAAAAACATAAGCCATTGTCTTTTTTAAGCCGAGTTTTAAGAGTGGCTTCTGGTAATCGTTCTTTAAGAAATAACTCCATTTTCTTAGGAATCATAATTTCCAATCCTTTAGGGTAGTATAGATTAGCAATTTCTTTAAGATTCTATAATTAAATATATTTTTAGTTTTGTTAATTTTATGATTAACCAAATCTAATTTTTTTTAAAGGTAAAACCATTTTTATAAATACTCTATAAATTCGAAAATTAAAAATGGTGTTATTATGACAATATCATTAATTGCATCTGTTAAAATTCAAGAAGGAAAGATGGAAGAAGCCAAAGCGGCTTTAAGGAAAATTGTACCAATTATTAAAGAATCAGAACCGGGTACTTTAGAATATATACCACATGTGGTAAAAGAAAATCCGAATGTTATCGTTTTTTATGAAAAATACGTTGATGAGGATGCTCTGAAAGCACATGGGGCTAACCTAGGTAAGAATATGAGAGAATTTGGACCCTGTTGTGTTCCAGAAAGACCAGTTATTCAAACTCTTGAAGAAATATAATTTACCACATTTTTTTTATTTATTCATCCTGAATATAAGGTTTTCCAAGTTGAAGATATATTTCAGCTTTCTTCAGTTCTCTTCCTAAATAATTTAGATGATGCAAATCATCTGTTATTTCCTGTTTTATTATTTCTTTACTGATGGCTTCAGCATTTTCCCCAACCAATGTATGGAGTAATTTGTCTTTGTTTGAATAAAAGAAAACATAAACTTTTCTCTGAATCTGATTTAAAAAAATTCTAAAATAGCCTTTTTCATCGGGAATATAATTAGGATTTAATTTGTCTACAACATCTGCATTATCTTCTTTGAATGGGGGTGTTTTCTGAATAATCTTTCCTTTTGCTTTAAATAAAGATATCCCTTGATTTATTGGGGGTGTTTTTTTGTATTTTGCTAAATAGTTTAGTTTTATACTATCCTTCAATTCTCTCACACCACCAAATAGTTTAGGGCTATGCTCAACTGTAAATAATATTCCAATATCTAATTCTGTTGCTATACTGGCTAAAAGACCATTTATTCCTACAGAATCTATATCCATAAGTTCAACAACGTTTGAAATCCCAAAAAACAGAGGTAATTGATTTTCTGCAGGGAGCTTTTTATATAGAAAGTAAGTTTCTAGTGAATTACTAATCCCAGGGGAAATTGGAGTTTCTAATAAAGGATCAGCAATTAGTTTAGTGAATCCATGATTAACCAAATTCTTTGTTAGTTCTAACAAATTATCAACTCGAATTTTAGGATCTCTAGGAAATATTCCATTTTTTATATTTGTAGGTAGAATAATAATAGGGATGTCTTTAGGAATGTTAACAAATTCTTCATAATTTCCGATATCAAAACTAAGGATCATATCAATATCCATATCTACAGCTGCGAGAATTTCTGAGGAATCCATGGAATCTATACTAATTAACGTATCAAATTCCTCTCTCAAAATTTGGATAATTTCCTTTACCCTTAATGGATTCGGTTTATTTGACACACAGCCTATATCTATGATATCTGCTCCTGAATCAATATAATGCCTAGCCTTCTTTATTATGCTTTCATTTCTTTTATCGGTGCAATTTACAATTTCAGCGATAATAGGGGGAGGTAAATTTCTTCCGATCATTAAATCAGATCTGTCCTCATTAACATAGAAAGTGTGTCGCCCCAAATTTTGCTTAGCGTAGTCAATTTGTTCTTGAATTATCTGATTATAGAGATCTTCCCCTGAGGTTTCAAATAACTTGTTTGCAGGAATAGTATTAGACAACTCTACGTCTTCAATTGTTTTTAATAATGCAGGAAGATCTGACGCAAATTCAGGTCCCTTCCGTATTTTCACGGAAAATTTTTTTTCTAAAGATGTAGAATCCCATTGTACAAAACCTGGGAGTAAGATGAGATCATAGTTAGAAATTGATTTAGATTTAAGAATTGTTTTAGTTAAAGACTCATTTAAAAAAGCTGAAACAGAAACGGGTGCTTCTTCTATTTCAATGGAATGATTTTTAACAGATTTTATTACTTTAGTTATAATTGGATAACTCTGTGTACCAGTTATAATAAGAATTTTAATCTAAATCACGCATAATTTTATTTTTATCATATGGAATAAATATGTTATCTAAAATTGAACCTGATGCTTCTTTAAGCTTCATAGTGTTTATTATATGCTTAAATTTTCCTTCTAATAACCCGTTTGCTATAAAAGTTGCACCTTGAGCCGCACGTTTAGCTATTTGGCTATATGTTTTCATTTTTCTCACAGGGGCTACATCATTCAATTCCTTTTCGATCCAATTATTTATGTATCTTAGATCCGCCCCTCTTCCGGCCAACAAGATCTCTTTAATTTTATCCCTTTTTGAGAAAGAAGACGATATCCCAAATACTGCTTTCATAACACTTGAAATGTAAGCCTTTAAGGCAGTTTTAACTTGCTCGTCTTTTTCTGCCAATAGTGTGATTTCTTTAAGACTCAAATCAGAAAATCCCGCAATTGATGCAACCCCTCCTTTGTAAATGTTTTTTTTGTGAATTTCTTTTATTAAATAAGCCAGTTCACCGTCAAGACTGCCACAAGCTCTAAAACCCATAATATTAGAGCCCCCAATCCCGTCAATTATTTGCCCATTTTCGATTGCTAAAACAGCGGTAAATCCATATCCAATTTCCACCATTATAAAATTTGATTCTTCAGGTTCAATCTGGTATGTCTCGGTCTGATCTCTGATTCCCACAACTGAAGTACATAATTTATCAGCAGTTCCCATATCAATCTTATTAATTTTTCGGTAATCTGGAACTGTAGGAAGATGTTTAACGCCAGGGACGATTACTGCTTTAATAGGTTCTCTCTTGATTAGTCTTAGTATTTCACCTAGACCCAAGAGTTTTTTCTGATCCTCTTGTTCAAATTTTAATAGTGTAAAAAAAATATCATTCTCTGTTAAATCCTCTACCTCTTTTAATGGGAGACCAAAACCACTTGGAGCAACCATTAAATCAAGTTTCTCAAGGGTTCGAATTATATCTATAGCTTTTTGAGGTTCTTGTATTAATTCCTTAGAGGGTATTGAAGTATCTAAAATTATTTCATCCCCATTTAAAGCGAAAAAGTCCCAAGACTTTGAACCGGGATCCACGCCTAAAACTGATAATTCTCGTTCAGTCACATCAATCAGATTATTAACAAAAACTAAGGATGCTATATGGATTTAGAAAATTTAATCAATAATAAGGATATTCATTCTACTTTTAGATTTTGAGTTAAAATTATATAATTTCATAAATTTCTAATCATAATTCAGTAAGAATTAATTGATAAAAAGTAAATTTGGAGTGAAAAATATGACTGTAACAGTTTGGGTGTGCAAAATATGTGGGGAAGCATACATTTCGACAACAGATAAACCAGCAAGGTGTCCATTTTGCGGTGCATACGAAAAGTATCTAGTAGATTCAAAAGAATATGATGACACAGGGGATTGGGATGTTGAATTAAATGAAACGGATAAAGCTAATGCTGAAAAGGCATTAGTAGTAGAAGTTTCTAATGCACTTTTCTATAAATGTTCTGCAAAGAAGGTTAATGAAATCGATGGCAAAAAACTTTTTAAAATTTTAGGAAAAGTAGAGAGTGAACATGCAGCGGTTTGGAAGAAAATTCTAAAATTAAAGGAGGTTAAGTGGGAACCCTCAGAGACGTGTGAGGATAATTATAAGGCTGATTTAGAAGATTCTCATGCTCGTGAGAAGAGAGCCATAAAGTTCTATGGTGAAGCCGCTGCCACTGCTGCCAATCCTCGTGTAAAACAGATTTTTCAAGCTTTTGTGGAAGTGGAAACAGATCATTTACGCCTTTCAGAGGAAAGACTCAGCTAACCTACATAACAAAATAGAATTTCATCAAAATATTCTTAAAAATATTATATCTATTTCTTTTCATATTTTATTTGATTAGGAGCATGAAGGAATTAGAACAAGGATTTATCTTTAATGTTCAAAGGTTTTCAACCGAAGATGGACCTGGTATTCGCACTACAGTGTTCTTTAAACAATGTCCTTTAAAATGTGTATGGTGCCATAATCCTGAATCAATTTTAATAGATAAACAACTTGAATGGTTCGAACATAAGTGTATTGGATGTAATACATGTGTTGATTTGTGTAAATATAAAGCGCTCTCATTCAATGAAACTGGATTGATAATTGATAGGGATACGTGTACTAGCTGTGGGGATTGCTCTGATGAGTGTCCTAGTACTGCTTTGCATATGTGGGGGGAATATAGAAGTTTACCTGATCTTTTTCACGAAATTCAAAAAGATAAAGTGTATTATGCTCAATCAAAGGGGGGAATTACTGTTTCTGGTGGAGAACCAACGGTACAGTCCGATTTTATCTTACTATTTTTAAAAAAATGTAAAGAAAACAATATCCCAACAGCATTGGATACTTGTGGGTATGCTCCAAGAAGAATTTATGAGAAACTCTTACCATATGTCGATTTAATCCTTTTTGATATTAAGGAAATTGACCTAGAAAAGCATGTAGAATTTACAGGAATCCCTAATGACTTGATTTTGGAAAACGCTGTTTGGATTTCTGAATATTTTAAAAAAAATGATAAGATCTTATGGATAAGAACACCAATAATCCCTAAATACACCGCAACGGAAGAAAATATTAGAGGAATTGGGAATTTTATCATAAATAAACTGGATAACTTCCCAGAGAGATGGGATTTACTGGCATTTAATAATTTGTGTACAGCAAAGTATGAACGTTTAAATCTTAAATGGGATTTAAAGGATGAAAAATTGATGAGTAAAGCAGAAATGGAACATTTTCAAAAAATTGCCGAAAGTGTTGGTGTTAAAAATCCTAGGTGGTCTGGACTCGTTAAAGAACCATAAATTTCTAAAGATTTAACTGGAAAATAGGAAGATAAAAAAATCTTTGAGCTTTAATTTTTCCTATGAGTTTTGATCCAAAATTATTTGGATTGAAGAAAGACTATTTATACGAAGTAATCGCTACTTCGTTTTCGATCGCTAATGATGGAACTGCGATTAAACCGAATGCTTCTTGTATGGGTATTAGATTGGTGGAAAACAATAAAATACAGATCACTCCGTATTCTACTAGTTCTACTTACCGGAATTTAAAGGATAATAGTATCATAGCTCTCAATTTTATTGATGATGTATATTTATATGCTCTCGCCGCATTAAAGGATCCCAATTCTTCAATAAACTTGGTTGAATTTCCTTCAGAAAATTACGCATTTAAATCTCTGGAATCCTTAAGTATGGATGTGCCCTATATTAAGAATTCATGGGCAATCTTAATTTGTAAGGTTTTCAAAGAATTCGAAGAGGTTAAAACGGGTGATTTAGGAGAGATTATGATTCCCCGATTCATCTTGGATGTTATTTCTGGTGAATTATTCCAAGCATCCCATAAATTGTTTAATAGAGCAGAAAATTTAGCTTTAGAGGCAATAATTTCGACAACTCGTTTAAAAATTGCTAAGGATAATAAAAATAAGCTTCTGTTCTCAGAAATCCTTTATAAAATTAATGAGGATATAAAAAACATTATTAGATTTGGTAAAAATAAAAAAGCTATAAAGACTATCGAGTTAGTTACAAACTATATTAATTCATTAAAGCTGTAGCTTCTTCTCTAAAATCAGCTATTTTACTTCATGAATCTTCTCAATATACATGAGAGGATATTGCATTTCCTCAATCCAGTCTATTTTGGCAATTATCTCAATATTTTCATATTTAAGTACTACTTCTGCACGTATAATCTTACCAGTAATTTCGTCGTAATCAAATTCTGTGAATTTTGTTCCTACGATTTTACTTCTATCTAGAATAATATTAACAGATTTAACAAATGGTTGGCATGAGATTGCTGCTTCAAATCCTCTTTCTATAGAGTCAATAGTCTTCTCATCTGAATTAATAGGAATTCCAGAAAGAATATGATAAAGAGCACCCAGTTTTATACCTACTTCAAAAGAGGCTCTTTCTCTTCGGCTTAAATCAGGTGAAAAATAGATTTTATCCTTCGATTCTGGCATTGGAATCAATCGATATATTCAATTTTTGCTCCCGTATTGTTCGGTTTGCAGATATAAATATGTCCTCCTCCATTTTTCTGATTTTTTTGAACTGCTTTTAATAGTTCTTCTGCTTCAGAATCAGATTCTACTATACCAATAACACTGGGTCCAAAAGAAGACATACCATAAGCTTTTAAACCATAATCTTCGAAGAAATGTAAAAGATTTTTCACAATATCATGCTGTAAATCAATTTCTATCTTTTTAAAACCGATATCCTGGATTCTTTTTAATCCCTCTCCAAAACATTTTAAATCGTTTTTTATTATCCCAGGGATTATTTTCATGAGAATTTGATGAGAAACCTCATTTACTTCACTTTTAGGGATCGGTGCGTAGTTTTGAAATACGCCAATTTCCTCATCCCCGTAGGCTCCTTTTTTAACATTTGGGATTACTAACACGAATCTCCAATTCTCAGGAATATTGTGCCTAGAGATAGTCAGTGCAGGATTTGCTGAAGATACAGCGGAAGATGGTAAAAAAGTCTCCTTTTCTTTTCCCTCTCCAAAATCATGCCCCCCGTCCAGAATGAAACCCCCGGTTTCAAATCCCCTCCACCCAATTCCAGAAGTACCTCCTCGTTTAACTATTTGGGTTAACTGCTCAGCAGTCAGATGATTAATATCTTTCAATCTTGTTATAGCGTTTATAATAGCCAAAGATAATTGTGTTTTTGATCCTAACCCTACGTGTGAGGGAAAATATCTCCTAAGTTTGAAGTGAAAATTCTTATTACTAATATTAAAAGTTTTGAAAACTTTGGAAGCAATTTCATTAATGACTTCGATTGATTCACGATAATAATTATGTACTTCAATTTGAAATTCATCAGCACTGTTTGAAGCTTCAAATACTACGTTAGGGCGATCTAACATAAGACCAATGCCCCCATCTACTCGACCCGTATAACCGTTTTCATCTATTAAGGAAAGATGAATTCGACAAGGAGTGGTTATTTTCAAAGAAGTCATATTATTCGTTTTTTTGAAAACAAGTTTAACTATGAATAGGAATTTTTAACATAATATAAATATATTTTTAAGCAGAAAATTCGGATTTAAGTTTCCTATTCCCAAACTTTCCTAGATACTGTTCATCAAGTAAAAATAATAAGGACCGAAGGATTTTTCTTTTAGATTTTGCTATCAAGCTTATGAGTGATCTAGAAGGATTAACAAGAAATTTGTTAAGTAAAGGTTATTCAGAGCAAGAGATCCTTGAAAGATTAGTTCAAGAATATCAAGATTTTAAAGATATTGAAAAAGAGGATGCGTTTAAATTTGCTAGAGCTATCTTAGAAGAATGTCAAAAAAGTGATATTAACTTAGTTAAAGATCCGTATATTAGAGAAATTCTAGCAGTTAATGAGGCGACAGTTTCGGTTGGTAGGCAAGGAGTTGGGTGTAGAGGGATTGGGGATTTCTTTGTGCATAAGTTAATTGCAGAATTATCTGAAACAGAATCAAAAGCATTTTTGTCCCCATCATCTTTAGATGATGCAGGAGCTGTTCGTCTCCAAGATGTTCAAGGATTCGATCAGGCAAAATTACAAGAAGATGGACTAATTATCGTTTCAAAGATGGAAGGTATCCATTCTCGATTAAGTGATTTTCCTTTTATTTGTGGATTTCATGTAACTAGAGCGTGCCTCAGAGATTTATACGTGAAAGGGGCAAAACCAATCTCTATAATGGTTGACACTCATTTAGGAGATGATGCAGATGTAGGAAAATTATTTGATTTTATGGCAGGTGTTTCTACAGTTTCGGAATTAGCTAATGTTCCGATTACTGCGGGTTCAACTTTACGGATAGGGGGAGATATGGTTATAGGAAATAGATTAGTTGGTGGTATTAGTGCTGTTGGTTTATGCAACCGAATATTAGCGAGGAGAAATATTGAAGTTGGAGATAAAATATTAATGACTGAGGGTGCTGGGGGAGGAACAATAACAACTACTGCAATCTATTCAGGAAATCACAACATCGTTAAAGAAACTATGAATATCAAATTCCTAGATGCATGTGAAAAGCTTCTTCAATCTGATTATCTTAGTGAGATTCATGCAATGTGTGATGTTACTAATGGTGGATTAAGAGGAGATCTTTATGAAATTAACTTTGAGGCTAAATGTGGGGTAACAATCTATGAAAAAAAAGTTAGAACATTGGTGAATCAGAAAGTTCTTGAGTTGCTTAAAAAGGTAAATGTTGATTATTTAGGTGTATCTTTAGACGCTCTGCTAATTTATTGTTCAGATAAAGTATCTATTAAGATCATTTCCGATTTAAATGAAGTTGGTATTAATTGTGCTGAAATTGGTTATGTAGATGAAACAAACCAAGTTAAGATGATATTTTCTGAGGATGAACGAGAAAATGTGCTACCACGCTTTCGAGAATCAGCATACACAAAAATAAAACAAGAAATTGGGGAGGAAACTCCCGAGTCAATAAAAGAAATGGAAAGAAATATCGAAGATTCTGCATTAAAGGCAATACAAAAACGTGAAAAAGTAATAAAGCTAATAAGGGCAAATAACTAAAGTTTTCTAATTACTCTAAGTCTAAAACTTCATTCATTGACCCAGATCGAAAACCTTCTAGATCAACTGTAATATAGGTGAATCCAAACTCTTTTAATTTATCTCTTATTGCTTCAATATTATTGCTCGTTAAGATTTTTTTTAGATCTGATGGCAAGAATTCAATTCGTCCGAGTTCTCCTTCATGCAATCTAACTCTTAATTGTTCTAGTTTGAAGGTATCCTTTAAGTACTTCTCAGCTTTTCTTATCATTAACAACTTCTTTTCATTTATAATTTGCCCATAAGGAATCCGGGAAGAAAAACATGCCATTGATGGTTTTGATTGAACTGCTAGAGTATAATGTTTGCTGATTTCTCTTATTTCATCCTTACCTATATTAAAATCTATATAAGGTGTAGAGATACGTAGTTCTTTTAATGCTTGCATACCTGGTCTATAATCTGATAGATCATCCATATTCGAGCCATCCAAAATTACATCGAATTTTCTTGAATTCTTTATTTCAATAATATCAGTATATAACCCCGTTTTACATAGATAACATCGGTTTGATGGGTTGCATTGAAACTCTTTGTCTTCTAAGGGATCTCTAGTTATTATATCATGTGGGATGCTATAGCCTTTTGCGAATTGACTAGCCTCCTCAATCTCATCATCAGGATAAAGTATTGATTTTTCTGTTATTAATAATGTCTCTTCAGCATATCTATTCGAGAGATAAGCGAGTAATGAGCTGTCAACTCCTCCTGAAAATGCTACAATTACTCGCTTTCCTTTAAGGAACGAAATAAGGAGATTCAATTTCTTTTCCAAATCTTTTGATAGTGTCATAGCACACTTCCATTATCTTTTATCTATGAAAATTATTCAATGAATTAAAAATTACGATTATAACATAAAAATTTCATTGATTTTAAAGAATAGATTAGATGTCTACCACTTAAAATTAGGATCAAAGAATAGGATCGTATTAAGTTTCTGTAATGTAATGAAGACAATCGTATAGTACCAAGCAAGAGCACTAAAAAGCATCATCCATTCAAGAAACTGTCGGGTTAAAGGCTCTGGGGCTATCAAAAAGAGAATACTGGCAGTTGATGGTCCTAATATCATAAAATAACCAATTATCTTAGGAAATAATTTCTTTTTTAGAACTATCGCAAGTCCCGTGAAAAAGGCACCAAACGCAAATCCCCCAAAAGCTAGGGTAGAGAAATAGTAATGGGCATTCATGGGGGACCGATCTAAACTAAATATACCTACAAAAAACATACCGAAGACGCCCACAAAAAGAAAGGATACACCTAAATATCCAAAAATCCTTCGAAATCTGTTTATATAATAAGAACGCTTAGTACGGTCGTAATCTACCACCATTTTTGAACTATATAATCGACTTAAATTGAGAATTAAGGGGACTATGAAAATCGCGGATAAGGCGACTGTCACATCTAAAATGTAGGGTGCTGGAGTATATTTAAATGATCCCAAATCGCTAATATAATTTATCCA
>JAEOTL010000539.1 GCA_016839845.1 Promethearchaeota archaeon | reverse complement strand
CTCTGGTAAAATAGGCATTAGCAACAATATCTACGCTACCGTCAAATGAACCACCAATTAAAAATTCAAAATTATTATCGTTATTATGGCTGGCTTTATTTAAATCAAGTAAGATACCTGTCCATGTACCTTGAGTATAATCCCACCCACTATGAGTCGAGTTCGTAATTAGATAGTAAAACTCACCATATGGATCTTCAATGGTGATATTAATATTCGTAATATCAGTATTCCATGAAATACCATAGATATTAAACTCAATTGCGGAGAGGTTCCATTGTTGCTCAACATCAGATATAACAAAATTAAATGTATGATCAACATTTTGGAAAAGTGCATTTTCTAATGTTATGGTCTCAGAATCTATCCCATATGCTTTTAGAGTCATATTTACATCTTCTGACCAATAGACAGTGGAAACAGAATCATTGTTATCTGATTGATTTAGTATTAAATCTCTTTCTGATACGTCTAGTTGAAGTATTAAATCAGAAGGAATTGAAAATCCCGATTTAAATGCTGAAATGATAATGATGTATTTTTCATCATCAGTAATTTGAGTAGTATCAATTTCTATTGAATACCTGCCCACATTTCCGCCTTCTTCCATGAATATGTCTGAAAGAATGGTTACTCCTCCTAAAAGCAATTCATAGGAAACAGAGTCTGCGTATGCTGGTCCTAAAAGATGCTCATAACCTGCCTCAACTTTACTAACGTTAAATAAAGTTCTCAATTTCAAGAGGGAGCCCCACTTTATTTCAATATAGTCAGTTGGGTTAAGCGATATTAACTCGGTCTGGAACTTGCCCAAATCAATTTGGATTCGGAGTTCAATTGATTTTTTGCTTGAAACGATAAAACTAATGTTATTAGCAGTAGCTAATCCACCTAGAGTCTCGTTGAAAAGTCTGTTAACTCCAAAAAATTCAATTTGAAGAGAATAATTTGCACCAATTCCAGCGGAATCCAACCAATATAACTTTGCTTTCCCATATAAATCGGTTGTTAGATTTACAATACTAACACCGTATGGATCTCCAACTGTAAGCTTAAGTTTAGCACCACTGACTGGACTTATAGGAGCATTAACTGTCACTACTGAGAAATCTACGGTGGTTAGATCCACCTGAACTTGAATAGTCATATTTACAGTAGTAATATCATCTGATGCAAGTGCAAGAATTGGTGGATTATAAAGGGAATCACCATAGTAAATCGTGTAATTATATTGAGAAGGGGGTCCGTCAACCCACCAAAATTTGGTTAAACCCGACGAATCAAGTATACATTGCCGTAATGTATGAGTATCATTCCCAACCATAATCCATCCGGATTCAAGCGGTTCATTATCGATATCTGTTACCTCAAAGAAGTGAGTGCTTACATCACAAGTTAAATCAATTATTTGAAATGGATCATCAAGAGATATTGCTTGAGGTGTTATGTTTACGATTTCAGTTACACTTGCTATGGTTGAACTAATTGTTGCTGTAAAATTATAATCCCCCGCAAGAACATTGGTAAAACTTACACTACCCGTAGTATCAGTGATATCACTCGTAATTAAATCAACGTTCTGGTACATCGAAATTGTTACATTCGGTAACAGATTCCCATATAAATCAAAGGCTTTAATCTGAGCATCTACAAAAACAACGGGTTTAGAATACTGCTCATCACTTATATTAAAGAAAAAGTTAGGATCATATTGATTAAAGTATTCTGTAGCAACCCATCCATCTGACCGTGGTGCGCTTGACACACGAAATTCATCTAAAAATCCCTTAAAGCTACTTGAAGAGCTACCAAAATAAAAGGAACTCGGATCTGCAATAAGAGGAAATCCGCCTATATTTGTCGAAGGACCTAATTGATCATTAATATATGTTTTTAGATAAGTTCCATCGTAGGAATAAGTAATATAGTTCCATTCTAACCGATTAATCTCTACATTATTATATGTTGTACCATAAGTAACGAATTGAATGTCAGATTGATATCTTGCTACACCTGGAGACATCCAATTTTGCCTCCAAAACCGATTCATTCTAACAGAAGATTGTTTTTGAAATACTCTCCCTTCTACTGATTCCATTTCTACATCAGTTGCATAATTAGGGTATACCCAAAAAGAAAAGGTAAACGTATTATCCCCACTGAAAAATTCATCTCCCCGATCAATAATGATTCTATTATCACCTGAAGCTGTAAACTCTCTCGCTCCATTTATTTGCCCTGTTTGCAGAAATTGTGTCCCAAACGGAGTTCCATCATAGTTATTTGATGTAGAATCCTTGATATATGCCCCTGTTCCTGAAGGCTCATTAAAGTGCCATGCTGATTTATATGCAACCCATACTCCCTCGGTATTTTGTCGCGAGCTCATTGTATCATTCCCATAATGCATGGTAATAATTGTGTCTGTAGCAGTAGATAAATAGGGAATACGGACCCAAGCAATCAATTGTGCTTCAGTACCACTATACGTTTGATTGAAGGTTTCTATTTGGTGGTCTAACCATTGACCGTTTGAGGAAAATGCAATATCATCACCATCACTCTGAACATCAAACCTTAGGTCTTCATCGAGTAGAGAAACTAAAAAGGGGAAATTCACATGACTCCCCGTTCCATCAACATTGTTATGATCGATTGTAAGTATTTTATGATAATCAAAATAGAGTGCATTGGTAAGTATATCGTTTACTATATTTTCCTCCCCAACCGTACCAAATGAGGTTGGATCATATTGATTGTCATATTCGGTCTTCAACCAGTCATCGGATCGAATTACAGAGGAGATTTTAACCTCATCAATAATAGCATCAATAGGTCTAGCGCCTGTTGGACTATTTCCAATTGTTATTGGCCAGTTATTTTCACGTAATAAGCCTGTTTTACTTACTGTAAGAACAGTGATTCCATCTAAAACAAGATATATATTAGAGCCATCATATTTTATTGAAGTAAGATACCACGTATCAGTTACAAGATTTCCGGAGGGAGCATGCACTGTACTAGTACCACTTGCATCATCTATTCCCGTTTTTATTCTTCCTCTTAAATAATATGGTCCATTTTCGTTTATTGAGTCATTATATGTACCGAGCATCCATACATGAGGTTCTGAGGAATCACCTGTGCCAGAATTTTTAGATAAAATACGGGCATCACTATATCCTGACCAAACTGAATCAAAAGATTCATATTTTACCCATGCTTGAATTGTAATCTTACTTCCTGAAACACTCCACGTTCCTATGTTGATATTATCACTCCCATCATCATGTTCGAAATCTTGACCATTACCTATTTTCCCTTCAACATCTACTGATCCCGTATTTACCCCATCTCTATTATTAGGTGTAGAATCCAAAAAATCATCATTTAGATGGTACACAGCTGCATAGTCGCTATCCCATACACCTTCGGGATTTTCTCGAGAATTCATAGTTGAATTTCCATAATACATCGTAAGAGTTGTATCTCTAGTAGTATATAAAAACGGAATCTGAATCCACGTTGTTAATTTGGCTTGGGTATCACTATATGTTTGATTAAACTCTACAATTTCATGATCTAGCCAATCACCCGCAGTTGCAAAAGCAATATCATCTCCATCTGGTTGAGCATGATATTTTAAGCCCTCGTCAACAAATGAAATCAAAAATGGAAAATTGTTATGAATCCCAGTTCCAGATACTTCATTTTGATCAATTGTAATAACTTTATAATAAGTAAAGTAGTGAGCATTTGGGGGATCCCAAACAACTTCTTGTTCTGTTCCAACAGTATAGAACGCGTTAGGATCATATTGGTTATTATATTCTGTTTGAAACCAATCAGTTGAACGAGCATCTGAGGATATCCTGAATTCTTCAATCAATCCATCTATAGCATCAGTATAATCTGCATCAGCACCAATGACGTAACCTGTCCAAGAGCTAGAAGTTCCCAGGGCTTCTGCATCATAATCATCTCTGTTGAGTACTCCGTTAATATAATGTTTTTGCCGTCCAATAGATTCTCCTTGCCAGGTCATGACAAAATGATAGAATTGGTTTGTATAGCTATCATAATAGCTTTCAGTTGAGCTTACATTTCCAAGATTGTTGCGAATTCGAGTAACAGTTCGATTGTTATCCCTAAAGCGAATATCTGGATAACTCCATCGTGCTGTAAAATATCGTTGATAAGAATTAAACAGCTGAGGTCTAAACCACATCTCAAGTGAAAGTGAACTGCTTGGATTAGAAAATCCTGAAGTGAGTTCAAGATATTCAGTATTAACTCCTCCGAAATCAATCGCTTTTCCAATAGCTCCATCTACTAGATCTCCAGAAACAAATCCGGAACCGGGAGTCAAATCATAATTATTTATTGTGCTATCGAGAACAGAGGAAGAAGAGGGATTCTGATTCATATGATAAACTGCCTCATAGCTACTATCCCACACACCTTCTGGATTTTGTTGAGAACTCATTGTTGAATTACCGTAATACATTCTCATAATAGTGTCAATAGTTACTGATAACACAGGAAGACGAACCCACACGACTAGTTTGGCATGAGTTCCATTATAGGTTTGTTCAAATACTTCGGTTTCATGATCTAACCAAACATTATTGTGAGAAAAAGCAATGTCATCTCCATCAGATTGAACATCAAAACGCAAATCAGTATCGAAGATGGATATAAGAAATGGAAAGTTAATAAGGCCACTAGTTCCTGAAACTTGAGTATGATCTATAGTGATTGTCTTAAAGGAACTAAAATATTGTGCATTAAATGGAGCACTGAGTAGTGGGTTTCCCATTGTTTCATTATCGGGGTCATTCTCTGTTGAATCAATATTATTATCACCATTAATATTTGAAAGGAGTGGAGAATTCAGTACCATTGGAATTAATAAGACAAATAAAAAGATCAATAACACTTTTATTCGTTTTTTAGTAATTCTTGTTTGAGATTTTCTAGTTTTCATTTTCATTTTTATCAAATTTATGAATAAAAGAAGATTAAATGTAAAACATCAATCTATTAACAAAATAATAGTTATTTCGGATATTTATATTTAAAGTTGTGATGAGAGAATCTACTTGGTTTTTATCTAATGTCTTGAAATTAAAAAAAATAAAATAAAAAAAGATATTTAAGATTTAAAATAGTTATTTTTCTTCAGATTTTAACTTATAGTAAGCGTCTTCAAGTATATTTAAATATTCTATTAAAGCTTTCTTAACCTTTGATTTTTGCTCATAGGCGTTTTTAATGGATTTCAATAGATATTTTGGAAAGATAAAATCAATATAAAAGTCTGAAATTAGTGCAT
>JAEOTL010000169.1 GCA_016839845.1 Promethearchaeota archaeon | reverse complement strand
GGCCATCTTTCATGAAAATAGTTTAAAACTTTATCGATGACTCTGTGCCTAAGTAAAACAACACCATATAATACACCACGATTGTTTATTTCAGTTCGCGTAAATTGTTTTGCACGATACGCTTCAGTACCAATTTCTCTCATCATTCGATTAATTTTTTTCGCAAATGAAGACCCAGAATTGCGAAAAACTACTTCTGGTATTCTTTTTATTTGTAAAATTAGATGTTGAGAAAAATTGTTATGATGTGAAAGATTTTGAATTATCTCTTCGTGAGAAAATCCTTTAGCTCTTCCTATAACTTCCATAGGATCTTTTTGACAACCTCCTTCCATGATATTTCATCAACTTGATTTATTTTTTTATGAAAAATTATGAAGTGTTGTTTGGGAATTTCCATTAATTATAAGAAATGGATCTGCTCGTTTTAATACCACTCCTATAGATTGAAGATCCTTTCTTTTGTTAAATCTAAATTTTTTAGCTCTTAAGTTTATTATTCTTTTTGCAGAAATTGGGCCAATACCAGGTACTTTTAATAGTTCTTGATAGGATGCTTCATTAGGATTTACACGACTATGCTCCTCGAAATATTTGCGTGCTAAGTGCATTTTCGGATCTCCATGGGGTAAATTTCCTTGTTCATTAATAATTTCTTTAAGATCCTGTAATTTGTAATGATAGATTCGCAGTAACCAATCACTTTGATATAATCGATGTTCTCTTGCTAATGGTGCTGCTTGTTTACCACCTAATGGTGTACCTTCGATAGGAATAAATGATGAGAAATAAGCTCTCCTTAGATCAATTCGTTTATATCCCCAGTCTATTCTATTCAATAATTCAAAATCAGTTTCATTTTCGGCTGCCCCTATTACAAATTGAGTTGTCTGACCACTATTGAGAATTGGAGCACCATCCCAACGAAATTTCTTATATCCATTTTCTCTTCTAGATTTAATCATTTCTTCTTGAAATTTTAATTGATTATCTTGGTGTAAATCTTTCATTTCTTTAATGGTCTCTTCATTGTGCGTAGTACGTATTTGCTTTAACCAACGCTGTCGAGTTATAATATCATTGTTGAAATCTTTTTGATCTGCGATTTCTGCTAGGTGTGTTTTAGAAGAAGCTTCCATATTTATTGAAATTCTATCAGAAAGAGTTATTGCCTCTTTAAGAAGATATTGACTTACACCAGGTAAACATTTAAAATGTACATATCCTTGAAATTTATATTTAAATCGAAGTAAACGAATTGCTTCCAGCATTTCTTCGGTTGTTGCATCTGCACTGCCACAAACTCCAGATGATATAAACACACCCTCAGCTACATTCATAGAGTAGAGTTTCATGAAAGTTCGAGCATACTCTTCTGGAGTGAAACTCATTTTTTTCTTGCAATTATGAGAAAAGCAATATTTACAATTATAAATACATTTATTTGTATAAAGGGTTTTGAAAAGACTCATACAGCGTCCATCAGGTGTATAGGAATGACAAATCCCTCCACTTTCCGTTGCACCGATCCACTTTTTTGAATCTCCAAATAGTTTTGGATATTTAACCGTACGACTAGAAGCAGTACTGGCACAAATATCATATTTTGAATTCTCTCCCAAAATTCGAATTTTTTCTAAAACAGAAGGCACTTTACCCATCGATTAAGTAGAATTATATACCTTTATGTGGTATATATGATAAAATCTTGAAATTTTCCTTTTAAAAAGAGGGGGCATATTGAATTTTCAATCTTTAAAAGAAAATGATATCATTAAAGTAAATACAGATTATCAATTTCTTGATATATTTCTCGTTCTTCTCTTAAATAAGAACTTTGAGATAAATCATTATCAGAATGGTTTTGAATCCACACTTTGTTTTCAAGTGCCTTTAATGAATCTAGAATCCGTTTTGCTTCATTTTTGCTTTCTGCACTATTAAGACACATAACTAAGAAATTAATATAATTGAGAAGTAACTTCCGTAATTTCTCTCGTTTTGTTTGTAAGGAGTTTATTCTATCTGCTAATCGAGTTGTTGTATGCATTTTTCTTATCCAAGTGAGATCTCAAATTATGAGCAAATATAAATAAGAATGATATGTGGATATTATTGATATTTTGCAAACTATAAGGAAAATTGAATAAATCACAATTAATAAACAAACTAAAATCTATTTTTAGTATATCAAATTATATTTAATAAAAATCTAAAAACTAAGTAAAACTAAAAATGCCCAAATATACTGGTGGAGAGTTAATCTCCAAATATTTAACAAAAGAAGGTTTAAAATATGTTGTTGGGATTCCGGGTCATGGAAATCTTCCTCTTGTAGACGCCTTCTTTAAGGATAAAGATAAGATCCAATTAATTCAACCAAAACAAGAAATGTCAGGAGTGCATCTAGCAGTGGGATATTATCGAATTACAGGAAAACCTCTTTGTGTCTTTACTTCAATTGGACCGGGAGCAATTAATACCGCTATCGGAGTTGCCGATGCATTTGTTGATTCCTTTCCTTGTCTTATTATTACTGGAGATACTCATGTTCATATGAGAGGAAAAGGCGTTCTCCAAGAAATTGAAAGAAAAAAAGATTCAAGTATGCCCAAAATTTTGGAACCTATAGTAAAACGTAGTTTCGAGGTTGATACAGTAGGACAATTAGCAACAATTATGCAAAGGGCTTTTAATATTATGTTAACAGGAAGGCGAGGACCAGTTCATATTGACTTACCAATGGATGTACAAGCAAATTCTATCGAAGTAAAAATCCCAGAGCCTCTCGAACGAAGATCAATTGGGCGAATTAGAGGTGATCCTGAGATTATTAAGAAAGCAACACAATTGATTAAAGATTCAAAGAGACCGGTATTATTTGTAGGTGGAGGTGCAATTTCTTCAGATACTAGTGAGGAGATAAGAATATTAGCCGAAAAAATTGGTGCCGCAGTAGTGGTTACTATGATGGGTAAAGATATTATTGATAATTCTCATCCCCTTTATTGTTGGTCAGCTGGTTCAAAAGGTACAACGGTTGGATTAAAAATGACTTCTGAAGCTGATGTTATCCTCGCAATAGGGTGTAGGTTTGCTGATGAAACTGCGAGTTCATACAAAGATGGTGTAAGTTTTTCCATTCCCCCGACAAACCTTATTCAAATCGACATCGATCCTCATGAAATTGGCAAGAATTATCCGGTAACTATAGGTATAGTTGGTGATGCAAAAGCGTGTTTGAATCAGATTTTAGAAGAATTAGGAGATTATTCGATTGATTATAAGAACACTGATTACTTCAAAGAAATTCAAGAAGAGAAAATTAAATGGACCAAATTTCTTGATGATAATCGAGATGATTCAAAAGTACCAGTAATGATATCTACTGTTTTAAGACAAGTTAGGAAGTTTTTCGACCGAGATACTGTAATAGTAACAAGTTCTGGAAACGTACAAGCTCAGATGCTACAAGAATTAGAGTTTTACGACCCTAAAACATGTCTTACTGCAGGTGGTTTTTCAACAATGGGTTATAGTGTTCCAGCAGCAATTGGAGCAAAATTGGGTTCAATAGATATTGGTAAACCAGATCGACAAGTTGCTGCTTTGGTTGGAGATGGGGATTTTATGATGACTCTATCAGAAATTTCTATGGCAGTTCAACTTAGATTGAATAATATCTTCTTTATTGTTCTAAATAATCACGGTTGGATAGCAATTAAGGATCTACAACAAGCTGCATTCGGAGAAGATCGAAGTTATGGTACCGCTTTTGAATACAAAAATGGAGAGACATATTCTCCTGATTTTGCTAAAATCGGTGAGGCATTTGGATGTTATTCTGAGAAAATTTCTAAAAAAGACGAGATAATTCCTGCACTTGAAAGAGCTGCTAATTCAGGAAAACCCGCTGTAGTAGAGATTAAAGTTCAAAGAGAATATCCCTATACTGGATCGCCTGCAGTTGGATGGTGGGATGTACCACGACCAGCATACCTAAAAGAAAAAAGAAAAGAATATGAAGAAGAGATAAAAGGAGAAAAGCTCTAATATTTTTATCAATTATTTTTCTTACTAATATGGATTCTATTGATTTACAAATTGCTAAATTATTGCTTGTTAATTGTCGTATTACTTATAGAGATATTGGTAATAGACTGAATCTTTCAGTTAATGCAATTTATAAAAGGGTTCAAAATATGATTGAATTTGGTGTAATCAGATCATTTACAGCTAGACCAAGCCTTATTGGTTTAAAAGCTATAAATATTTTAGTTTTTGGAAAAAGTGAAGGTAAAAATCTCATTGAAATTAGTAAAGAACTTGGAGTTTGTGAGAATATTTTTTTTGTGGGAAATGCAGGTGGAAATTTTCTGTATGTGGATGGTTATTTAAAAGATATGTCAGAGTTAGATGAATATTTTGATTTCATATCTCAAACCGCCAGAATTAATGATTTTACGACATGCATAAAGGAATTACCCTATAGAAATAATCCAGAGGCTCTTACCAAATTAGATTTTCAAATTTTAGGGGCTTTAGGAAACGATGCAAGAAGATCCATTGCTGATTTAGCTGAAGATGTAGGAGCATCAGCAAAAACCATCAGAAAACGACTTAAAAGAATGATGGATTATAATCTTGCAGAATTTTCAATAAATTTCGCACCTCAAACAGAAGGAATCATAGTATCCCAATTTAATGTATATCTCAAAGAAGGGACAGATTTCAACGAAGCATATGAAAGAATAAATAAGGAATACCAAGATTACATACTTTATTTACAAAGATTTACCAATATTCCTAATCTACTTATGATAACAGCTTTAACAAAATCCAATTTGGAAGCTACCAACCTTTATTCACGCTTGCAAGAAGAAAACCACGAAAAAGTAGATTATCATATTATTTATAATGGTATTTTTTTTGAAACTTGGCGAGATAAATTGTATCAAGAAATATTGTCTGATACCCATTAGGTTGTATTTGGAGAACTATTGAGTCAACATTCCACTTTTTCTCCCAGATGTTAAACAT
>JAEOTL010000538.1 GCA_016839845.1 Promethearchaeota archaeon | reverse complement strand
GATGATTTTGTATTCTTTGGTGGTTTTGGGAACGGGATGACGTTTTCAGCTGCTCATGAGATTATTAGACAAAATTTAAGAAATCTCAAAGTGACCAAATGTAGCGGTGGTATAATGTTTGACCAATTAATAGGTGCTGGGGTCGCAAATCATATAGTCACTTCACATTGCTGGAATGGCACGGGACCTCAACCAGCATACAATCTAAGGCGCTCAATGGAAAAGGGAATTCCCCAAAAAATAATTTATAATGAACAATCACTTTTTATGATCAATATGTCATTTTTCGCAGGCTATATGGGCATACCTTTTGTCCCAATTCGTTCGGTAGTAGGAACTAGTATTTATGATCACCCGAAGGAAGTTGGAATAAAGGCAGCAAGAGTTGAATGCCCATTTACCGGGGAAAAAATCTGCGTAGTACCAGCAATTAATCCTGACGTAGGAATTATTCAAGTTCAAAGAGTCGATAGTGAGGGAAATGCTCAATTGTGGGGATTAGTTGGTGACACCAAATATGGAATCAATGCGTGCAAAAAAATAATCGTAGCAGCAGAAGAAATCGTCGATAAAAAGGTAATTATGGAATCTCCAGAAAGAACTATCGTAGGGGCTCACAAGGTTGATGCAGTAGTACACGAACCATGGGGAGCCCACCCCAGCAGTATGCAGGGTCATTACTATACAGATCTGGAATATAGGTTTAACTATGCGGCAGAAACAAAAACCATAGATGACTGGGAAAATTGGTTAGAAAAATGGGTTACCGGAGTCGACGATCGACAAGAATACTTAAAAGTTTTAGGTGAAAAAAAAATAAATTTTCTAAAAGCAAAAAGCATGATACAAGGAGCTGTTGATTATGGGTACTGATGATAAAGAATATTGTAAGGAATACACCGGTTTTGAAATGATGTTAGTTTCAGCATGCAGGCAAATTAAGAATGACGATATTGTATTTAACGCTTTTCACTGGCCCTTTTTGGCTGTACACATGGCAAAACTACTCCACTGCCCTGATCTTTTCTTTGTATTAGAAGTTGGATTATTTCAAGATGAGCTCGCCAAGCCTATAAAAATGCCCTACTCTATTAGTGATCCTGTTTTAGTCCCAAATTCATTATTTGTAGGAGATTCCATTGATGCATTGTCTATTCTTCAACGCGGAGAAATAACGATTGCACTTCTTAGCACATCCATGGTTGACAGATATGGAAATTGCAATACTACTGTAGTTGGTCCTTATGATCAACCCATTTATAGATTACCTGGGGGCGGGGGAGCTACTGAAATTGCAGGTTTAGCCAAAAAGTTAGTATGGCTTATAGATGATCATACAACACGTAGACTCCCAGAAAAGTTGGATTTCATCACGGACCCTGGATATTTAGATGGGCATGATAGTAGAATTAAAGCAGGATATCCTCCAGATACTGGCCCAGATGTCATTGTCTCTCCTTTCTGTATAATGAAATTCGATCCAGTAACTAAGGAGGCTTACCTAGACGCCTTACATCCAAACATTACGGTAGAACAAGTAAAAGAAAACACTGGTTGGGATTTAAAAGTGGCTGACAATATTAAACAAATCCCTCCACCAACTCTCAAAGAAATTGAAGTCTGCAGACAAACGATGAGAGATGCCATTGATCAATATTTTGTGTTGAAACCAGAATGGACTATATATTTAGATTGATAATCTGACTATTCTCAAAACCCAAAGATCTAAGTTAAATAGTTCCTAATTTGATTCAATAATCTTTTTAGGCAACTAATAATAATTTACTTAACCTTATTGTAATGAAAGAAGGCAATATACTTTAGGAGAAATAAAAATGGGAAACAAAATTGAATTGAGTATTCAAGAAAACATCGCAACAATAACGTTAAATGAACCTGAAAAACTGAACCCGTTAAATAAAGAGACTGGAATAAAAATATTAGAAACATTGGAGTCGATTAGAAAAAATGAAGAAGTAAGATGTTTAATAATAACGGGTTCAGGACGAGCTTTTTCTGCAGGTGGGGATCTTCAGTTATTTAAATCCAGTATAGAGAATGGTACAGCTGGGCAAACGATGGATGATTTGCTGAAAAACCTCTACAAAATAGCGTTGGTTTTACGCCGTTTTCCTAAGCCAGTTATAGCTGCGGTTAACGGATGGGCCGTGGGAGCAGGAATGAATCTTGCTCTCTCATGTGATTTCATAATTGCTTCAGAAAAAGCGAAATTCAGACAATCATTCTCGAAATTGGGACTAATTCCTGGATTTGCTGGGACGCTTCTTCTGAGTCGTCAAATACCTTGGCAACAAGCTACAGAAATGGCATTCTTTGGGGAGACCTACTCAGCTGAAGATCTGGACAAGCTGGGATTAATCAATGCAATTGTTCCAGTTGAAAAACTAGAGGAAACTGCAAATGAATGGGCACAAAGACTTGCGAAAGGACCAACGTTAGCATTTGCACGGACTAAGAAACTGTTTTTCGACGCATTAAGCACACCCTTAGAAGAACATCTTGAAAACGAACGACAAATGCAAATTAAGTCCGCGGAGACAGAAGATTACAAAATAGGAGTGTTTGCTTTACTTGATAAAAAAGATCCTGAATTTATAGGTAAATAATATAATAAAAAAATATTTTTTATTTTTTAACTCGCATAAAAACGGGAAAGTTTTATCCCCACAAAACATGGCTTTGATTCTTTTTCGACGAAAATCTTGAATTCGAATTCAACATCAAATGCATCATTCCCAACCTCTCTAACATCAACAACTTTTGCTTGTAAGTGAATACGTTTCCCTACCGGCGTTGGAGCTGGAAAACGAATTTTATTCCAACCATAATTAACTGTCATTCTGGTGTTTACTGAAGTATATAGTTGTGTCATCAATTTTGAAAACGCAATCGAGAGTACCCAATTCCCATGAGCAACAGTAGTTCCGTATGGTGATTCTTTTTTCGCTCGTTCTGGTTCTGTATGGATCCATTGCATATCCCCGACAATCCGTCCATACTCATTGATTTCATCTTGGGTAACTTCGTACCAATCAGAAGTTCCTAACTCTTTCCCGACATAATTCCTCCATTCCTTTGGGCTAATTTCTAAAGGCGTCATGATTATTTCCCCCACATTCGTATCATTTCTCTTGAAATAAGAAATCTCATAATTTCCGCCGAACCAGCACTTATTTGCCCTATTTTTGCGTCTCGATAGAAACGTTCTACGGGATATTCTTCTGAATATCCTAATCCCCCGATAACTTGGACTGCTTCTTTCGTTATATTAACAGCGGCGTCGGCAATTCTAGCTTTAATCGCTGCTACCGTAGCTCTACAATAATGGCCCTCATCAAGCATTCGAGCTATTTGGGCTGTCGCAATTCTATTTAATTCTAAATCCATAAACATCTCACTTAATTTAAATGATACTCCCTCAAATGAGTAGATAGTTTTCCCAAATTGCTCACGTTTATGAGCATATTTATATGCTACTTCAAAAGCACTTCTTGCTAATCCCAGATACTGTGAAGCTGTGAAAGTTCTTTCCCCATCAAGACCAAACATTAAAACTTCAACACCTTCATTTTCTTTATGAATTAAATTTGCCGCAGGGACTTTACAATTATCAAATCGCAGATGAGAATTGGGCATTCCCCTACGTCCCATATAGGTATAGTTTTTTAATACTTCAAATCCGGGTGTATCTGTTTCAAAAATAAATGCTGATATCCCTTGTTGTCTTCTTACTTGGTCATTTGTCACAGCATATAAAACCAAATAATCGGCAACGCTCCCATTAGTGATAAAACATTTTTCTCCATTTAAGATATAATAATCCCCGTCTCTCCTGGCTCTTAAATTCATTCCACCAACGGCATCAGATCCGCCTGTTGGTTCCGTTATTGCTATTGCTCCTATCTTAGAACCATCGGCAATACCTGACAAATATTTCTCTTTTTGTTCTGGTTTCCCATACTCTATTATTGGGGCAGCAAATAAGCATGATGAGGCACCGAATATTGTTGCCATAGCATAGTTAAAAGCAGTTAGTTCTTCACCAAAAATAACTCGATATAAAACTCCCTTTCCCAGTCCTCCTATTTCTTTAGGGATCAAAATGTTTAAATAAGGTTTCATCTTTCTTAATGTTTCAACTGCTAATTCCGTATTTCTTTCTTGATCAATTCTATCCGCTACAGGTTCAATATTATCTTTACACCATTTACGAACTTCCATCCGAAAATCGTTTTCTTCTTTTGAAAAATAATGTAGTCGGTCCGGCATACATGAATAGCCATATTCAAAATCTAAATCTTCAAAATGTATTTGTCCTTGCATTTTTTTCGTATTAATGTGTGTTTTACTTATATACTGTAGAATTAAAGATATTTAATTAAGTTAATTTAACCTTAAACTATAAAATCTATGCTTCAATTTCCTAAGTTAATAAAAATGAGTCTGTGAAATTATGGAATTTACTACACTTGGACGTACTGGGTTGAAGGTTTCGAGAATGGGCATAGGTGCTGGAGGTCCTAGTCGACTTGGGCAAGCTACCGGGAACTCTATAGAAGAATCAATAGCAATAGTTAAACTAGGTTTGAATTCCGGTATCAATTTCATTGATTCCGCCGAAGTTTATCAAACGGAAAAGATAGTTGGTGAGGCAATAAAAGATTTCAAGAGAGAGGATCTTATTCTATCGACAAAAAAATCAACTTGGGGAACAATTAAACCTGCTGATGTGAAAAAGAGTCTTGAAAGGAGTCTTAATAATCTTGGGACCGACTACGTTGATATATTTCACCTTCATGGAGTAATTTTGCAGGATTACGATTATCTATATTCTGAAGTGGTACCGTTCCTTCTTGAAATGCGGGATCAAGAGAAAATTGGGTTCCTGGGTATTACAGAAAGGTTTAATCCAGAT
>JAEOTL010000068.1 GCA_016839845.1 Promethearchaeota archaeon | reverse complement strand
GAAACCTCAATCATTTTCTTCTCAATTTCAGGCGATGGATTATCAAAAGCATAAAGTAAATTTTCTCGAATTGTACCGGTAAAAAGAAATGCATCTTGAGGGACTAAACCTATTAGATCTCTTAAATCTTTTTTAGATATCTCACGTATATTAATGTCGTCGAGTTTAATATCTCCATTATTTACATCATAAAATCGAGAAATTAATTTTACTATTGTTGTTTTCCCTGCTCCAGTTTCTCCAACAATGGCAATAGTTTTTCCAGGTTCTATATCCAAATCCATATTTTTTAATATATAACCTTTTGACTGTTCATGGCTAATTAGTACTTTTTCTTCTTCGATTGCATCTTGAACTATCTTAGGGATTTGCTTATAGACTTCTTCAGGAATCTCGGTGGTTGCTAGCATTCTAATCATTGATTTGGGTGACATGCTAGCCTTTCCTCCCATCATTCCTGAGCCTTCACCCTGCATTCCAGAAGATTGCTGAATAATTGCTTTACTTCCTAAACTCTTTTCTAGAAATTTAGACATCTGTAAGATTGCTTCGGAAGTAAAGCTAGGAAAAGAACTTACAGCTAATTCTTTCTCCATTTCGGTAGCAATAGTAAAAGAAGTCTTGTACTCTGGATGGTTTTTTGAAATTTCAGTACCCGGAACTGCATATCCGAACTCTGCTAAAGTTATATCGATAATACTAGGAGTTTCTTTTGGATTTTTACCCATAACACTCATAAATAATTTCATTCTTATATTTTGAGGCATATTCATACCGTTCTTTATCAAGAAAGAAGAATAGGGTTCAGGCAGTGATTCAATAAATTGAATTGCTCTTTCCATCATTGGATTATTTTGCATATCCTGTGGATTCATTCCCATAGGTGGTCCTTTCATTAAAATATTCTGTGGATTTTGCTTCTTCATTGTTGGAGATGATTTTACTACACTCTCACCACCGAGTTCAATTAAGTCGGTGTCCTCCATAATATAACCAAAACTAACATTATCAAATTCAACTTTTCCCATAACATTACCAAACTTAATAGGATTATCAACATCAGGAATTTCAACTTTTTCTTCTAATAAAGTATAAATCCTATCACTCGCGGCCAGAGATGAGGCAATCATCTCTTGAATTGACATTAACATCATGAATGGTTTGAAAAATTGACCTAAAATAGTTATATAGGCACTAAGAATTCCTACAGTCACAGTAATTCCGAAAACTGAAACATTCCCTAGATACGCAAATCCACCTGCTAATAATACACCTGCTGTAAGAAGGGTGGTTACAAAACCAATAAGAGGGAAAATCGTTGCCATAAACTTTCTTATTTTTAACATAGCATTATAATTAGCAGTATTTGCTTTATCAAACTCCACAGAAGCCCTTTTTTCTTGACCGTATGCTTGAACTACCTTTGCTCCTGCAACATTCTCTTGAATTGTGGAAGTGACTCCCCCGATTGTTTTCCGAGTTTCCTTAAACAATTTCATGGCAACCTTTTTAAATAAATATGTAAAGATAAGAAATATTGGGAAGATAATCATCGAGATTAAAGCCAAATAGAAATTCATGAAGTACATAATCACAATAGTGAGTCCTAAACTAACTATATTATTAATAATTTGTACAAATTGACCCCCAACTAATTGATTAAGAAGTGTAACATCATTTGTTGTAATAGAAATTATATCTCCAGATGCTCTTTTATCAAAATAGCTTAAAGACATATCTTGTAATTTGAAAAAAAGATTATTCCGTATTTCATATGTTATTTTTTGAGAAATTTTTCCCATACCAAACTGAGAAAAATAAGTAATTACTGCCATGACTAAAAGTAAACCAAAGTAAAAAGAACACATAACGATTATATATTGGGAATTCCCTGCAACGATTCCTAAGTCGATAATATTAGCGGAGATTAAGGGTGTTATTGAAGTTATTAAAGTACCAATCAACAGCAAGATAAAAAACATCACAAATTTCCCTTTAAATGGTTTAATATATGAAAATAACCACTTCCAAAGTTCTCTTCGGGGATGTTCTAACTTCTTATTTTCTGAATCCATAAAAAATTTATGTCGATGGGTGGCACTTGGTTGTATTATTTCTTTTTCTTCCTTTTCCTTGTTATTATGATTATTGCTCAATTTATAAACCTCCTAAGTTGATATTTTTGCTTTTTGTTTTTGAAATAGTGTTTCAAATATCTGTTTATAAAGAACATTCGACTCTATTAACTCATCATGACTCCCTAAACCAACAACTCGGCCACGATCTAGAATAAGGATGATATCAGCGTTTCGAATTGTAGATATGCGTTGTGTGATTATTATTGTAGTTGTGTCCTTCATAACTTTTGTTAAAGCTTCCTGAATTTTATATTCCGTTTCCACATCAACAGAACTTGTAGAGTCATCAAATATCAGTATTTTTGGTTTAATAATTAAGGCTCTTGCAATGGTTAAACGTTGTTTTTGACCACCAGAGAGTCTAGTTCCTCTTTCACCAACAATTGAATCATATCCATCAGGTAAAGAAATAATGAAATCATGCAAATTAGCAATTTTTGCTGCATTTATTATATCTTCTTTACTTGCATCTTCTTTACCATATGCTATATTATCTGAAATACTTTTATTAAACAGATAAGTTTCTTGCGAAACGATTCCTATATTATGGCGTAAGTCTTTTAGTAAGTATTTTTTAATATTTTTTCCATCAATATTGATTTTTCCTTCATTCACTTCATAGAAACGAGGGATTAAGCTAATTATTGTTGATTTTCCTGATCCGGTTGTACCTAATATCGCCATAGTTTTACCTGCAGGAACCTTAAAAGAAACATTTTTTAAAATTCTATTATCAGGGACGTATCCAAAAGTTACATCATCAAACTCAACTTCACCATCTAAAGATTCTAAAGAAATCGCATCAGGTAGGTCTTTTATTTCAGGAGCCGAGTCAATAACTTCTCTTACTCTGGTCAAAGCAGCGTCTCCTTGAATGTATATCAGCATAATCTGCCCTAGCATCATCAATGGAAATCCTAGCGAAGCGACATATGATATTAAAGTCACTAACGTCTGTAGATCCATATTTCCCTCTATTACCCACAGGCCTCCTAAGAAAAAAGTAATGATTATCATAAATCCGATAATAATGGATATTAGGGGCATATTTAATGAATGAAATTTCACCGATTCTACACTTGCCTTATAAAAACGTTTATTGTCTTTCAGAAACTTTTGACGTTCTTTATCTTGAGTACTAAACATCCGGACGACTTCAGCTCCAACTATATTTTCTCTGATAGTATTTGTCAAATTACCAAAACTTTCCCTTGTCTCCAAAAATATAGGTTTTAGCTTCTTGGCTATAAAAACGGATAATCCTATTGATATTGTAAATCCTATAACTAAAAAGATAGATAACTCTATACTGAAAATTACAAACCCTATGGTAATTCCTATGAGTTGAAGTATTGACTGTAGACCTAGTTGTAAGCCAAATCCAAATATTTGTTGTGTCTCCTCAATATCACTTGTAGCTCTGGATATTAATTGACCAGTTTCAGTCTTATCAAAGTAAGAAAAAGACTGTCGATAAATAGCATTACTAATATCATTTCTTAAATGATATATTGCCCTCGAAGAAACTTCAGCACCTCTAAGTCTAGCTGCTCTGGTTGTAAAATATGCCAAACCAGCAAATATTATTATAAACAAGAAATTAATTATTAAATTTTTAGCATCAGATAATCCTCCAACTAATCTTCCAATAAATATTGGAGTAGAAATATAAAAAATCGTTGAAAACGTTAGAAATGTAAATTGAAATATAAAATCCTTTCGGGATTTTAACCAATATTTTAATATCATACGTGCAGAGTTCATTAATAACCCTCTTAGTTAATTTTTTCT
>JAEOTL010000537.1 GCA_016839845.1 Promethearchaeota archaeon | reverse complement strand
TAATTTTTGCAGGGTTAGCTGCTCTGTTAACTCTAATAATGGTTATTGGATTAGATGAAGATGCGACTATAATGCTGTGGAAATTATGCGGGTGTGCTGTTATTGGTCTATTGGCGGGTATTGTACTTGGTTTTACAAGCGATTACTTTACGAGAGATGATAGAAAACCGACAAGAAAAATAGCAGAAGCAGCCCAAGAAGGGCACGCAGTTGTTATACTCAGTGGTATTTCTTATGGACTATTAAGTGTAGTACCTCCTGCCATTGGAATAATTATTGCTATGGTATTTGCCTATCTACTAGGAGAGGTATTTGGAGTTGCGATGGCGGCTGTTGGAATGCTTGCTATTGTTGGGACAATCGTTTCGAATGATGCATATGGACCTATCGTAGACAATTCACGAGCCATTGCAGAACAAGGAGATCTTGGAGACGAAGTAATACGTACAGCAGATCGATTAGATTCTGCAGGAAACACAGCAAAAGCAATAACTAAAGGATTCGCAATCGGGGCAGCAAATTTAACCGTACTTGCTTTACTTTTTTCATTCACGGTGGAAGCTAATGATATTGAACCTGGTACGATTCTAGCAATGGACCTCCTCGAGATAAATGTTTTAATTGGAGCTTTTATAGGAGTAGTTGTTCCTGCTTTATTCTCGGCATTATTAATCCTTGCTGTGCAGAGAAATGCTGGTAAAATGGTTAATGAAATTAGAAGACAATTTGAATCAAATCCAAAAATATTAACTGGTGAGGAAGCTGCTGATTTTGGTAAAACCATAGACATAGCAACTAAGGGTTCATTAAGAGAATTGATAATACCGAGTATAATATCAATAATTATTCCAATTTCTGTAGGAATTTTATTTGGTGTGGCAGCATTGGGGGCATTCTTAGCTGGTGCGATTTTATCTGGCTTTGTCTTTGCTATCTTTATGTCGAACAGTGGTGGCTCCTTTGATAACGCGAAGAAGTGGATTGAGGATGGTAATCTCGGAGGAAAAGGCACTGAAACTCATAAAGCATCTATTACGGGAGACACGGTTGGAGACCCATTTAAAGACACTGCAGGCCCAAGTATTAACACGTTGTTAGTAGTAATGTCTTTAACAGCATCCATCTTCCTTGGATTCTTGATGCTTTTTGGTAATGGAGCAGGATTACTAACTTTCTAAAAAAATTTAACTTTTTACTTTTTATTATTTTTTATTTTTTATGAAAAAGATTAAGATAAAAAGGATTAAGATAACTATTATTAATTTGAAAAAAAGCTTAAAATAAAATGAAAATAAATATTGGAAATGTTGAATGTGGAAAGGTAATAGTAAAAGTAATAGCAACTAATAACACAAGTATGACTTTACAAGATAACGAGAAATTCCAAGGAAAAGTGATCCAACCAGGACATAAATCTTTTGCGACAATAGGGGAACATGGATTAGCAATGAGTATTAAGATATTAGAAGATGATTCAACACATCTCTTTTTATTTGATACAGCAGGTTTTATGCAAACTATAACAAATAATTTAAAACAATTTAAAATAAAATTGAGTGAAATTGAAAAAATAATTATAAGTCATGGACATCTAGATCACTATGGGGGGTTGATACCTATAATTCCTGAATTGAAAGAAGGATGTGAGATTTATTTGAGCCCAATCTGCTTTAATAAATCATATTATGCATTTACAGAATCTAGAGAAGAAATTCCTTCTGAAGATTTTGGTTCTTCATTAAGGGACCTAAAAAAAGAAGGAAAAATCAAATATTTCAGAAGATCACCAATTAATAGAAATATTGTTTACAATCGTGCAATTGAAAACAATGTAAAAATTACTGAAACTACAAAACCTGAGAAATTATGTGAAGGTGTAATCATAAGTGGAGAAATTCAAATATTTAACGAGACTGAGCTTCCAAAAGGACTTTATTTAGCAAAGAGTAGAACAGAATATGAAAGGCATACATATAGAGAAGAGATTGCATTATATATCAATGTGAAAGATAAAGGTTTAGTTGTTATTACTGGATGCAGTCATACTGGAATCATTAATATAATAAAGCATGGTCAAAAAGTAACAGGAATAGATAAAATATATGCTCTAATCGGGGGATTCCATAAAGAACGTGACGATAGTGAAAATATTGAAGAGATTGTATCATTTATTGAAGATTTAAACCCAGAGATAACATGTGGTATGCATTGTACAGGCTTTGAGTTCAATAGAATAATGTCTCGGCATTCTTCTCATGTAATTGGTGTAATAGGAACAGAATTTCATTTATAAAATCATTTTTATCCATAAAAGATAAGAGAAAATGAACTAGATTTTAGAAGAAATTTCTCAAGAATAGAGTTCTAGACAAAAATTTAAATAGTTATTTATCCTTTTAAAAGAAAGACGAGTGAGATATGGAGCTGACGGTGGGTTTAACCTGCTGAGGAACCTCGCCCCACTCTCCAAGCAAGGTGTAGAGAACTACTATGGTGAAAATCGTATATTGGCAACTGAAACGACACCGTTTTTCTATAGATATTAATGACTTGGGAAAGCCAAAGAAATTATAGAGGGGAAAGGTTGGAACGAGCTAATACCTTGGTGCAAGGCCAAATGAAGGCAGTGACGTACTTGGAGCTAGCCTTAGGTAGGCCGCTTAGTTTGATGCTCCACCTATTCTCCGGCGACGGGAATAGTACACAAGGGCGGGTATTGTCTCAGTTGTCGTCTATTTATTTTTTAAGACTATTTTTGCAAAGTGTTCAAAGTCCCTATCATAACTTCTTTCCGCTTCCTTTGAAATTTTAGCGAAGAAACAGCCGGGTAATTCGTTTTTTACGAGGTGATATTCGACACATTCACAGCATCTCCCTCTTCTTGAACAAGTGGTATAAGTACATGTACAATTCTTTGTTAATTCATCTTGATTACATTCTGGCATTATTCAGACCTCAATATAAGAAAAAGTAAATTATTTAACCTACGATATCAAAATCTACATCAGTTGAGCCACAACCTGGACAGGCAAAACCCTCCTCGGGAAAATCATCAAGGTCAACTTCATGTCCGCAGCCTGTACATTTAAATTTCATTGGTCGAACCTTTTGAGTATATTTTATGATAGGTTTTTTATG
>JAEOTL010000536.1 GCA_016839845.1 Promethearchaeota archaeon | reverse complement strand
GCTATAGGACAAACACCTCCTGTTTCTCCTAATAGACAACTTCCACAAGTCTCACAATATTGAATAAAATAGTTTTCACCAGCATTTTGAACACCGCCAAACATACTATTTTGGGCGGGATATGTAATGATATTTTCCACTATTTTATTTAACATTACAATACCTAAGCCACACGCTAATGAAACGATTGCTTCATATTCTTCTACGAATGGTCTAATCGTGGTGGCAGCGATTCTATCATCGCATTGTCTTAATACTGTAATTGCCCTCCATTTTAAGTCCTTGCCTTCAGTCTTAGCTTTTAATTCTAAAAGCTGTCCAAGTACTTTTGCCTCATTAATAGAACGAGGTGGTTGACAACACCCGTCGCATCCAGCGATTAGGATTTTGTTATAATCCTTTATCATTTCATATATCTCGTTTATATCTTTCTGTTCTGTAATTATCATATTTCATTTCTCTTCTTTTTTTTTTCTATTCTTATTTTTATACGATTAATGTAATTTTATTTTGATTTCAAAAAAATGGATTTAATTATTATATATTTAATTTTTCCAGTAATTTATTCGGTTTTACACTCCTAGTAGTAAGGCCTAACTTATCTTTTTCTACACCAAACGCAATTGCCATCAATTCTGGCAAATATAAAACCGGAATATCGAGTTCTTTGCCAGTTTTTCGAGAAATTAGTCTTTGTTTTCTATCATATTGCCCTACACAGGCGGGACATACTCCAACCATTACATCAACTTCTTCTTCTAGTTCTTTGAGTTCAGTTATTTTGTCCTCGACAAGTTTAAATCCAATTTCCTCTTGAAGGCGCGCACAGAAACCACAGCATTCTAATTTTCCAGCAAATGCAACAGTTTTCGCTCCTAGCGCTCTTATTATCCTGTCCATAGTTTCAGGGCGTTCTGGATGATCAAATTGTAAAATTTTACTCGGTCTTACGAGATGGCATCCATAATGTACTGCCACATTTAGATCATCTAAAGGATTCATTAAGATCTTTTTAATCTTCTCCAGGTATTCTTCTTGAGAGAAAACTTCTGCAAAATGATATACATCCGAAGTTCCCTTATATTCATAGCCTATTTTCTTTAATACAGTATTTACCCGATCAAAAGCAGCTTTATCTTCTGATAATAACACTTTTGTAGTTTTTAATGTTTCAAAACAGCCAGCACAGATTGTTAATATGTCTAGGCCTAATTTTTCTGCTAGACAAAGATTTCTAGCAGCCAATGTCAACCAAGTATCAATGCTTATAGATTGAGTAGCGACAGGATCTGGACAGCAGCTTGCGCCCTCCAATTCTTTAAATGTAAGTCCTAAATAATTCGCAATCTCTCGAAAAGCATATTCAAAATGGGGCAATTTTAATGGTATTGTACAACCTAAATATAAAGCATACTCCATCATTTATCACCCTCCTTATTTTCTAATGCTTTTTCGATTAGATTCCCAATTCCAGTTTCATGCATAATAATATCAATCTCTTTTAAATCAGGTGGAACGAATTTGGGTAATCCAAATCTTTGTCTCCGCCTATCAATATTAGTTGCCAATCCTCCTGTATAAGGAACTACAAATCCATTATCATGTATCGTTTGAATAGTTCCTCGATACTCCTCTGGACAATTTCCTTCTTTTACAGCTAAGTTTCTCAATAGCGCCAAAATAAAAGAATAATCCACACCCTTAGGACATCTTTCCGTACATCTATGGCATAGGGAACATGTCCAAATTGCATTACTGGAGAGAACTCTGTCCTTTAAGCCTAACAGACAAGAAGCAACCACTCTATGAGGTTGAAGATCAACATATTCCGTGACAGTACAGCCAGATGAGCACACTCCACATTGAATACACTTTAAGAGTGATTTTGCTCCTACTTTTTCGCTAATTTCATAACGAAAATTATAATCTAAATCCTTCGCATTTATAATCTCTTCTTCGGTCATTTTTTATGCTTCCTCCTTAACTTTTTTAGGTTTATCGCCTGTTTTACTTAGTGGACCTAATTGTTTTATTTGATTAACAAAGTCTGTAACGACTTCAGAGAATCGCTTTCCCTCACTTGCTGAGACCCATTCAAGGCGGAAACGATCAGGATCAATCCCTACCTTTCCAAGAATTTCTTTTATTTCATTATATCTCTGCAATGTGTCGTAATTTCCTTCTAAATAGTGGCAATCTCCTAAATGGCATCCTCCGATGAAAACTCCATCAGCACCTTCCAAAAATGCTTGTAAGATAAAACTTTTCGGAAGTCTTCCAGAACACATCACTCGAATTGGTCGGATATTGGTCGGATATTGGAATCGACTAACCCCGCAGGTATCAGCACCCGCGTAACTACACCAATTACATAAAAAGGCAACTATACGCGGTCTTTCATCTACGAATTCTCCCTTCAGTGCTTCAGAAATCATAGGGGTTATTTGATCATCTGCAAAATGACTCATCGTAATAGCACCCGCGGGACATGCAGCAGAACAATCACCACATCCTTTACATAAGAGAGGATTTGATTCAGACACTAATATATCATTATCAAAGTTAACTCCTATTGCTCCAAAACTACATACTTCCTCGCATCTCTGACATGCAATACATAAAGCTGGATCCACTACAGAAACCAATGGCTCATTCTCAACAATTCCGGCTGTTAAAGGAATTAAAGCATGAGCAGCAGCACCTCTTCCTTGAGAAATTGCATCTGCAATACCTTTTGGACCATGTGCCGTCCCTGCGAGATAGATTCCATCAGTTGCAAAATCTACTGGCCTTAATTTCACATGTGCTTCTAGGAAAAAGCCATTTTGATCCCTTGGAACTTTAAGCAATTCAGCTAATACTTTATTATCGTTTGGTTTTAATGGAGTAGATAATACAACTTTATCAGCTTTAATATTAAGTGTGACCTGTGTTTGTATATCTTTTACTTTTACTTTAATTTCACCATTAGTCAAGTTAACCTCAGGATATTCGTTAAACCTAATGTAATTGACATTTTCACGAGCATTCCAATAATAAGCTTCTTCATCAGTGCCTACTCTGATATCTCTATACATTACAAATATATTTGAATTTGGATAATTTTCTTTCACATAAAGTGCATGTCTTATAGATTCAGAACAGCAAATCAAAGAGCAGTAAGAACACCCCATTTCAGGATCGCTTTGCCTTGAGCCCACACAATGGATAAATACTATTGTCTCACCATCCGTTAATGCATTATCTCTTAGTTTTTCTGATAATTCTAATTGCGTCATAATGCGAGGATCTTCTCCATAATGATACCACCCTTCTGGTTTATCTTCGTATGCTCCAGTAGCAACAACAATAGTTCCAACATTTATATCGGACACTTTATCATCTGCCTTATTTTTAATTTTGACCTTAAAATCACCAATAGATCCTTTAACATCAATAACTTCAGAATTCAGATAGGTAATTATATTTTTAATTTCATTGAATTCTTTCAAGGTCTCATCCAGAAATTCCTTAGAATCTATTCTATCAAAATTAATTTTATAGATAAGGTTTAAATTACCACCTAGTTTATCTTCTTTTTCAACTATATGTGTTTTAAAACCTTTTTTAGCTATTTCCATTGCCGCATTCATCCCTGCAACACCTCCACCAATAACAAGAGCTTCTGGAACGACATCACCTTTGATTTTATACTCCGCTTTTAGGAATCTCGAACGAGCAACCCCCATTCGGATTAAGTCCTTCGCTTTATCTGTCGCTCTATCACGATCTTTCATATGAACCCATGAATCTAACTCTCGAATACTCACGAAATTAAAAAGATATTCATTTAAGCCAGCTTCTCGAATAGTTTTTTGAAATAATGGCTCATGTGTTCTTGGAGTACATGCTGCAACTACAACTCGATTTAGATTTAATTCCTCAATTTTCTCCTTAATAATATCTTGCGTTAAGCTTGAACAACTATATTTATTATCCATAGAAAATACTACATTAGGGAGTGATTTAGAATACTCCACTAGCTCAGGTACATCGATGTAACCACCAATATTAATACCACAATGACATATAAAAACTCCTATGCGGGGCTCTTCACCTTCGCGCACTACTCTTAAGGGAGGTAACTCCACTCTCTGTTCTTCTTCTGTGAGCGGAACAGCATGTAAAGCAGCTAAAGCTGAGGCTCCACTTGCTTTTGAGACTGAATTTGCAATATCATCAGGAGATTGACAAGAACCAGTCACATATATACCTTCTCGGGTTGAGTATAAGTCTTCAATAGAATTCTTTGTTTTGAAAAATCCTAGTTCATTCAATTCAATTCCTAATATTTTAGCAAAATCTTCAGTTCCCTTTCTAGGTATTACCGCATTTGCTAAAACAACTAAATCAAACTTAGCAGTCTCGACCTCACTTGTATCTAAATTTGCATGTTTCACTAACAAATCATGAGTATCGGGATCTTCACGAATATCGCCTGGAATTCCATGGAAGTATTTTAATTTATATTCATCTTTAGCTCGCTCAATAAATTCTTCTTGGTTTTTCCCTATTACACGAGTATCGTTGAAAAAAATAGTTACATTTGTATCTGGAGCGTGTT
>JAEOTL010000073.1 GCA_016839845.1 Promethearchaeota archaeon | reverse complement strand
TTTAAGTGGTTTAAAATAAGTAGTATAATTTTCATTATCAATATATTCGATATGATCTTTAAAAATTGGTGCGTCGTAATTTTCTTCTTCTAAATCTTTTAGACATTTTTTAAAAATCAATTCGAATTTTTTAGTTAATTCATGTGTATATGTAATTTTAGATTCTTTCTTTTGAAATAAATCTCTTCTATTATATATTTCCTCATTATTAAACGATTTCATTTCTTTCAAAGCCTCAAATATTTCCTCAGAATATCCAATTGTATCGTTATCTAAACTAAAGGTAAGGAGATCCATTATCAATGTATTGATAATCTTTCGATTTGTATCCCCAAGAATTTTTCTACAAGTTTCTGGTATATCAGATCGTTTTATGAATTTTAACAGAATAGCGTCTTCAATATCTCTTCCTATGTAAGAAATGGCGTCAGCAAATCTTACAGCAACGCCTTCATTTGACATCGGAATTCTTTTAATTCTATTTTCGTTAAAACAATCGTTATATTCTCTAAAATGGTCATCCCAAGTTTTACTATTAATTTTTTTTGGTTTTAACTTTTGTTCGTTAATCTCTCCATCATGGCAGAGGATTCCATCTAATACTTGTAAAGTTAAATTTAGCCCTTTAGCAGGTTTAGTAGGAAATCTTTTTTCTAGATATGATAGCCATCTAATGCTTTGAGCGTTATGTAAGAAACCACCCATCTTATGTTTCTTGCTAATATTATCTAAAATTTGTTCTCCTAAATGACCGTACGGACAGTGGCCTATATCGTGAGCAAGCGCAACACTTTCTATCAAGTCTAAATTGAGTTTTAAAACTCTACCTATCTGGCGTGCTATTCTTGATACTAATATTACATGTAATGAACGATGTGTAATATTTGCGTTATTTATATCAAAAAATACCTGAGTTTTATCTATATATCGAGCGTAGGCTTTTGAATGGACAATCCTATCCGCATCTCTTAAAAAAGGAGATCTAATATCTATATAATTTTTATTATCTTCTTTTTCTTTATAATATCTAACAGCTTGCGAATCTAATATTCCATGGATTCCAACATCGCTATCTCTTCTTAAACGCAACCGAAGTTGTTCTATCTTGTTACGATCCATAGTTCAAGTTAAGGTTAATAATAAAATATTTGCTTATATTATCCAAATCTTATACCGATTGCATTATGAGGACATTTTTCCTTACATCGAAGACAGAGGTTACATTCGCCGTTACCTGTAAAAAATTCATAAGGTTCATCTAATATTCTAACCTGCTTAGGACAGACCCGTTCGCATATACCACACTCCGTTTTACCAACACATCGAACTGGACTTCTTGTTAGCTTCAAAAAGGAATAATCGCTTATAGTCGCAGCAATCGCACCAAATGGACACATATATTTGCAATAAAATCGTGGATAGAATATTGCTAACATTATAACAATTAAATAGAATAGAAAAAAAATAAATACCCAAAAGTCAGAAAAAAGTGGTTCTAATGCAGTCTCTTCCCAATTTTCGAATATTTCGGTCATTAAATTGGGAAAAAAGACAAAAATATATTCGGATAATGAAAAGAATCCTACGGGTTGTTCTGCCCAAGGACCTATATTATCTTTATAATCGGTATGAAATGCTATGTCAGTTATTTTAGTTACCCCTAAAGGAACAATAATAATTAAAAGTAATACAATAATGAAATATTTGAATTTCAATAATTTTTCATGTGTTTCCTTCTTAATAGTTTTATTTTTAGCTCGTAGTGTGGCAAAACCATCTTGGATTGTTCCGATAGGACAGATCCACCCGCAAAAAAACCTATTTGTAAATAATATGAATAATAAAAATAGTGCTATAATAAAAAATGGAAATTCGCCTTCTGCCATTGAATAAAACATATATTCTACGAAACCAGCTCCCTTTGAGAGTGGGTTTCTTGGCGAATTGAGAATTGGGAGTGCTTTTACAAAACCTTCAAAGCTTTTTAAATTAATAGAGAAGATCGCCTCGATAATTACGTAATTAATAGCGATAAAAGCAGTTAGTTGAATAAACCGACGAAAAATTGTCGTTTTATTATTAGATAGACTAGATTTTATTCGACTCAAAAAATCACACTAAGATATCAATATTTGAGATAATTCTAAAAATTATTGCTTTTTAAAAAAATTAAGTTTTCTTATTAAAAATAAAGAGCTTTCATTTTAAAAGGATTGATTTTCACGATTTTTAGTCCATGATTTTTGCTAATACCTGATGAGCTACCTCCGCAATTACTCTTTTAATAACAGAGTTTCTCTATTAAGCGGTGCCTTAGTGCTTTTTCTCAATTTTTTATGAATCATCTGGGATAAGCTAACGCATTTGCTAGATTCTCCATGATTTGTTATCACGACTTTTGGTCTAGGTTGAATCCTTCTTAAGAATTGCGAAATTTGGCTACGCGAGCTATGACCTGAAAATCCCTCTAGTGTGAACACCTTTAAATTCAATTTTACAAGTTGAGTTCGCCCTTTTTGGTTTATATATTGAAATTCACCCCAGCCCCTTTGAATTCTATTACCTAATGTTCCAGCTACTTGATAAGAAACAAAAATTAGTGAATTTTTATTGTCGTTCGCTAACTCTCTCAAATATTGCACAGATGGACCTCCAATCAGCATGCCACTCGTCGCCATTATAATACACGGTCCTCCCTTAATAATATCTAATCGTTCTTCGTGAGAAGCTACGGTCGTGAAGAAGTCTGACAAGAATGGATTTTTTCCTTGATGTAAAATTTTCTCCCTAAGATCGCTGCTAAGAAAATCCGGGTTAGCAGTGTGAATTGCTGTAGCTTCACTTATTAATCCATCAAGGAATATAGGGACTTTTTCTATAATGTCTTTAGAGATAAATTCTTCTAAAACTATTATTAGTTCTTGAGCTCTTCCCACAGCTAATACTGGAATTAAAACTTTGCCCCCCTTTTTAAGAGTAGAATTTAAGATTTGTTTAAGTTCTTTTTCTGATTCTTGTCGACTCGGAATCCGATCTTGTGGCCCGCCATAAGTAGCCTCAATAAGTAAACTTTCAACTCTTGGAAATTTAACAGTAGCCTTTTCAAGCAATCGTGTTTTTTGAAATTTAAAATCACCTGTATAAACAAAGTTGTACCCTCCTTTTCCAAAGTGTAAATGTATTATAGAAGACCCTAATATATGGCCAGAATTGTGAAGGGTTAATTTAATATCAGGCGCAATATCTGTTACTTTTCCCCAAGATAGAGGTATTGTATGAAGTACAGATGCTTTAACATCTCTTTTGGAATATGGAGGAGTTATACCTTCTTTTTCACAAATTTGCACAAAATCCAATTGGAGCATGGTAGATAAATTCCTCGTCGGTAATGTGGAATACACAGGCCCTCTGTAACCATATTTGAAGAGAAATGGAACAAGACCACAATGATCTAAATGTGCATGAGATATAATGATGGCATCTAGATCTCTTACGGAAAACTCAGGAATATCAAAGAAAGGGAATTTATCTTTAGGGTTGCCGACATTTAATCCACAATCAATTAAAACGTTACTATCTTTTGTTTGCATCAATATACAAGATCTGCCAACTTCTCTAAACCCTCCCATAGCAGTCATTCTTATGGTTAGATTGTTAAAAAGTGTTGGTCTATGTATTCTTTTCCCAATTCGCAATAAAATATCTTTTTGCGTTTTCCTTTCCTTTCTTAACA
>JAEOTL010000535.1 GCA_016839845.1 Promethearchaeota archaeon | reverse complement strand
TATCGCAATAAAGTCGCGAGAGATATGGTTCCACGCCTTAAACCAATTCTTAAAGCGTACGATCGTCGAATAAATTGGAAATATAAAGCACAAAATTTTCCTGTAGGATGTGAGCTATGTCAATTTGGTGTTGAATGTATGGATAAAAATCCTATGATACGACATGATTTAGATTTTGATTGAAGTTTTATTAAGCAATTAATTTCTTTCAAATCTTTATTAGACAGTTATTAAATGTATTCAAAAAGAAGTTTTCTCCTGAATGAAATTGAATCTTACTATAGATTAAACATTAAGTAAAATATAAAAAAAAGAAAAAAATTATTGATTTATTGTGTTATATTTTCTTTTTAGCATTAAAGCACTTATAATAAACATACTAACAATGACAATTATTATAGGATATCCTGGAATACCTTCCGGTATAGGACTGGTTAAAGTGTATATCTCAAAATATTCACTCAAATCGAATGTACTTGTATCGTCTGAATCTCTGACTCGGACTTGCCAATCAGTTCCGGTTTCGATGTCATCAGGGATGTCCCATAAAAATGAACCGTCATTTAAAGTTCTTAGAAGATAATATTGTGAGATTCCCCCTTTAAGAATGTGTATATCTACTTCATCGATAGGGCCTTCTGTAGTCCAAGTAATGAATTCTAGATCCCCTGGTCTCAAACGCGTAGAAACACCTTGACTGGTGACCGTAACTCCCGTAATTTCAGGATAAGTCCATATTAGCTGAGGAGCAGATTCTGGAGCCCAAGAATAATAACCTTCTCTTGTATAACCCTGAAGTTGATTATAAGTGAAAACTTCAGGTGTCCATAAACAAATGGAAATGTTTGTTTTTCCAGTAATATAATTACTTACATCAATAATATATTCTGTTTCAGCTGCTGCTAAAAAGGACATTATGACTTCACCTTTACTTGGTTTATTGTTCCATGTAATTGTTAATTCTTCCCAACTATTTTCGATTAAATAAACGGTTATGTTTGTTGTTTCTGGTATAGAATAAATATCCAAGGAAATCTCAGCTTTTGTCCAAGTTGAAGGCTTATCAGAAAAATTAAAATAAAAGTAAGCTTCAATCGCAGCACTAAAAGCATCTCTTCCAAGTAAGAACCAATCTTGTCCACCGTAATTGGAAGTTGGATTATATTGTCTTACGTAGCTATCTTTACTTGCAACAGTAGAAATAGTAGCTGGTTTGGTACCAGCTAAAATCGGAGGAAATATCATTGAAAACTCAAGGATAATGATCATACTGACAAAAATTATTATTTTATTTGATGATTTCATCGTTTCATTCATCGTATTAGATTTCTGTACGTTATTATATGTTTTGTCTTATAAAAGCTTTTTACACTAATGTAATAATAATAATAAAAAAATTATTCTACTAATCTCTTGGACCAAATAAACTATATAGATGTTTATTGAGATTGCTTCCATATCTAGTATATTCTTCCGCCCATATTCTTACAATAACATCATGAGTAACATGTCTACCAATCATTTCTTTACTTACTTCCCTCATTTGCCTTGCTGAAAAACCTTGACCAAATAACCAAACAATCCTGGGCTTCCACCAATATTCATCTCTTGCGCGATAAAAATTCATATTCAATATTTCAGGAATCCAACGGGTTACATGGAAGTGATCCCATTCAAATAGGGTTTCTATATCTTTTTTATCATATCCTAAACCAATTAATAGTTTCAACATTTCTTGGTCTATTTCTTTTACAGATAATCCTGCATTAACCCAGTCATTTAATATTGGTTCATCAATTTTTTTTTTATTCAATAATATCCTTTCAACCTCTGGATATAACCAATGAATTCTGTTAGCCTCTGGTAAAGAGATACCAAAAATTTCATAGGCTTTTTCGTATAAGGTTCTTTCTCTAATATTAAGTCTACTAGCAATTTCAGAATAATGAAGTTGCTGACGAATCATTTTAATAAATAAACTTTCATCAACTTCTATCCATTGAGAATGAGTTTTCCCCTTTCGCGCATTTTTGATTCTTTTCTCGCTCATTCTTTCTTGATATAATTTATTTACTCCAAATGCGTCTCTAATCCCTGCGAATGTATTAAATCCTCTAGTTTTTAGTAAGGTATATAACTTAGCATGATCAATTTCCATTTTCATTTTTATTTCAGATGTAGAATAACCCTCTTGGACTAAATTTTCAAATTTTTCTAGATTTTTATGAGTTGGTGCATCTAATAGAGATTTTCTTCCTTCAACAAATTTTTTAATTCTGGAATTATAAATTTGTGCACCACCAAAATGAATTCTAGCATCATCAATTGAGAAAATATCAAGATTCATCCAAAATTCTTGAATTTTAGAAAAAATAATCTGATCCGGAACTTGAAATTCTTTTGCTATCTCGGATATGAATAAACCTCGCTCAATTAAGTTTTTGAGTTCACTTTCTTGAATAAAATTAAATGAAGCTGCGTTTTTACCACTTAAAATCAAACTCCTGTGAGTTCCTCCTCTTGAAATATTATATCCGTAAAGTGGAATTATTTCATTATTATTAATTGCAAAATAATCTAATACACAAGATTTCCTGGTTTTTATTTCTTCCACTTCCATTTTATTTAGTTCATCCTGACTTGAAGCATAACCAATTAAATCAATCGTGAATTCATCATTTTCTGTCCTTGCAAAGTTATCACTCACTTTTATAATTCTTAAGTTAACTTCTTTTTCTGTATAATACTTTATTGCCTTTCTAAGATATTGATTACATGGAACACGTAAGTGTTCAGCAAATCTAGTAAAAATATCTCGTATTGTTTGTCCAATATAAATTTTATTTGTTCTTTTATCAGATAAAAGATACAAAGCTCCAAAGTTCTTGTTGTTTTTATTAATCATATTAATTGAAGTCTCTGCTGAGCCAGAGGTAAGTAATTTATTGATATCAGATTTGGTAAATTTCTTTGTTATTCCTTCCTTGAAAAAGTTGTAATATGAAGAATATCGATCATAAGCAGAAATTCTGTTTTTCTGTGATTTTCTTACTTCAGGAGGAAGCCCAAGGATACATCTACAAGTCCCCATATTTAGTATGTCGTCATAGTAGTTTTTCGTTTCAATCAGAGACACACTCCTCGCTTCTCCGATTGTGTTTATTTTCTGGTTCTGCCATGTAAGAAGTGTTTTCCTTAAATTGTGAGAAAGTTGCCTTAGCTTTTTAGTATCTGATATAATTTCTGAATGAACCCGAAGATGTTTAAGTAGTCTTGTGTATTGTTTTGTTATTTCTTGCATTCCATCTCTAATGGCTCGATGATAGTTTTGTCTTTTCAAAGAAACCTCACCTCTTAGGCTTTTAATTTGCTTTTTAGTCAATTTTTTGAGATAAGCATTAGAAATAGAAGCCATATAACTGGATACTATTGGAGAACCCCTTCCAATGGTAATAGCATGTACCCAATTATGTATAAACGATTGAATTTCCTCAAGAAATTCTTTTTTAACAAGAGATAGTAATTCACCAGGAGGAAGTCCACCTTTATCAAATAAACATGCTAGCGCCGCGTCAATAAATACACTAATCCTTTCATCTATATAAACCAAAGGAGTGGCATGTTTTTTGCATTTTGGATATTTGTTAAATCCTAAAAAGCCAAATTTAAGAGGTTTAACTCTGGTTAGCTTCTCACATCCAAAAATAGGACAAATTGCAATTCTATCTTCTTCTAATGATTTTCGATTTACTTGAGATTGTGCTTTCATGATATTAACTCCTCACTAAGCTGCTTAATTTTCCTTTTTTCCTGCTTGCTCACAATTTCTGGAACGAGAGATGTAATTTCTTCCTCTAAATTTTGATAATTTACACTTAATTCATCGTAAAAATCAGAAAATGCCTGATTCATGTTTTTTCGTGTTTTACATATTTCTTTAGCAACTTGTATCAATAATTTGAGAAAATAAGGATGATTATAAATTGTCTGTTCGGAAAAATAGTGAATTTTAGTAGATAGCTGATAGGTTAAATCTTTCAATTCTTTCAGAACAGATAAAGAGATTGGATTCTTTCTAACTCTAACTTGATAGAAAAGAAGTTGGATTTCCTCTTCTAGGGTTCTATTACAGTTTCCTTTAATCTTATTAAGGAGTCTAATAAAGCATAATGCTAACGATTCGAACTGTTTTTTGTGTTCGTGGAATTTGTCGTCGCGCAACTTCAGGGATTTATTAGAACTCGAACGAAATCTATATTGTATAATATTTTTCTTAAAATTTAGCAAGGATCGAACTTGTCGTGAAAGTTCGGCAATTTTTCTCACTCCTTCAATTTCATAAAAACCAAGAAATATATTATCTAACTCAGGGTTTAAGTAAGGATTCTCGAAATCGAATGACATTTCAATTTCTTTGTAATTTTTTTACTACATAATTAAAATTGGAGTATTTAAAGAACAAACAGAAATCCGTTCATGTAAATATGAGAAAATTGGGATAAAGCTTAATGAAAGATTAGCACAAAATTAAGAAAAAAAAAGAAAAAAATAAGTTTTAGGTTTTAAGACATTTTGTTCTTATCCTTTATTTATACTTGATCGACAATAGGAGATCGTTTTTGGTAATCTATGAAAAACGGACTCGAATTGAGCACGAGATTTTTCGATTTGCATGCATGGTAAAAGCTCGAGCTTGTTCGGTTAAACCAGTAGCAGTCTTTTCAAGATGATCAATTAAAAGATCTACTGCGTTTCTTGCTACGATGCTAGCACCTTGCTGCTTCATCAATCTCCTTATTGGCGACCAGGCAAAATTACACTTAAAGCCGAGGTGACTTTGAATCTATGTTTCTTTTT
>JAEOTL010000534.1 GCA_016839845.1 Promethearchaeota archaeon | reverse complement strand
TGGCTATTGCCAATTTAATTCTTGAGTTATACACCAATTCTAATATAGTGGTTAAAGTTTTTCCATATTTTCCTTGTTTAAAATATTCTGCGGCTCTACTCTCAATTTCAGCTCCTTTTTCACTTACTCGATATGCGGCAGAGATAATTATTAGTTTTTGAACAACATCGGGATGATCAGCAGCTAAATACTGCGCAATTTGCCCTCCTGTAGAAGCCCCGATTATAATAACAGGCTTCTTAAATTCGGTCCGTATCATATCTGCATAGTCATTCGCCATATCCGTAAATGTATAATCCTCAGGTACATTCTGTTTACGTCCAATAAGGTACACAGTATAGTTATCCAACAATGGTTTTGCAAATCCTTTTAACATAAAACCTGATGGAGGCTTGTTTGTGAAAGTTATAGCATCAAGATTAACTATTAAGTTTAAGTTGTTACCTATACGAGCATAAGGAAGCCTATTTTCAGAGAAGCCTTTCTCTACTTCAAATTTAGTCTTTGATTTTTTGCTTTTTGACATGTTAGAATTAAAATTTTAGTAATGATTGCATAAAAAAATTAAATAAGCTTTTTTTGGTTTTTTAGTTTTAAAAGTTAAATTCCGATCCATTAATTGATGTAGTATCTTCGATTATTTTAATAAAAATCGGATCTGATACCAAAGAATTAATAGACAAAATTATATCTCTTACACATGCCTAAATTATTGCGATTTTCGTGTGATTCTTGTAATTTTGAGTTGGAAACTTGGGAAAATGGGTTGATGTATGTGACTGACGAAAAAGGTAAGAGAATTGAATGTCCTCATCCTGGAGAATCGTATAGAGTCGCAAAGGTTCTGAAAATTGACGAAAATGAGATTTTTGGATTTCCCTACATGCGCATTCCAAACCCAGATCTTTATTCTTTATTAAATGAAAGAGTTGGGGTAATTTCAGATTGTATTTGTTTGGATTGCACAGCAATAAGCAATCTTGATTACCAACAGGACGAGAGGAAGTGTACTGAATGTGAAAGTTCGAACATCCTTCCAGTAGATAATTTAGAGGGAATGACATGTCCTAAATGTAAAATGGGAGTTTTTGAATATCTCTCCACGGGAATAATAAGCTGATGTTAATATTAAAATAAAAAATATAAAATATTTAAATTAGAAATGGAACTTTGACAACATTTCCCTTTTTATGACCTTTTTCATTAATCCTTGTTGAATTAGTCATTATGTTCCACAGTTATTACCACATTACCTGTTTTCTGTCCTGTTTCAACATACCTATGAGCCTCGGTAATCTGTTCCAGCGGATAATGTCTATCTATAACTAATTTTAGCTTACCCTCCTCAATGAGTTTATTGAGGAAATTTAATTGATCAATTAATTCCTCTTTATCGTCCATATTCCCAGAAATATAATTCATACCGCTCCTTTTTGCCGCCCTTTTTTCTCGATTAATCAATTTCATCCTAGGATTAGCTAATAGATAAGTGCCGTTTTTCTTCAATGAGTTCCTAAAATTTGAAAAATGACTCTTCCCGATAATATCAAAAATAATATCATAGGTTTCACCGCTTTGGGTAAAGTCTTCTTTAGTGTAATCGATTACTTTATTGGCCCCTATAGATTTCATAACTTCTAAACTCGTGGGATTACCTATTCCTGTAACTTCTGCTCCATAGTACTTAGCAAGCTGTATCGCAATAGTACCTATACTCCCAGAAGCTCCTCTTATAAGTATTGTTTGACCTTCTTGAATATTTGCTTTTCTAAGATAATGCACTGCCTCAAATCCTCCAGTAGGGATAGTAGCAGCTTCTTCATAGGTTATATTACTCGGTTTAATTGAGATCGTCCCATTTTCGGGCAAGCATACATATTCAGCATAACCCCCAAAATGGAAGTCTGCATGAGCAAAAACCTGATCCCCTTTTTTAAATTGTGTAACCGCATTTCCTACAGCTTCAATTTCCCCAGCAAATTCCTGCCCTAATATAAAATCCTTTTTTCTTGGTTTCCTGAAACCTATTCCCAACCGCATGAAGAACTTCAACATACCAGAGAATTGGAGATTACGCATCTCGCAATCCCCCATTGTAACGTTCGCAGCATGGATTTTTATCAAAATTTCATCGTCCTTAGGAGTAGGTTTTTCTATCTCTTTAAGTTGAAGAACATCTGGTGGGCCATATTTTGTCCAGATGATTGCTTTCATAATTATTTCTCCAAAATTATTACAACATAGTCCATGCATATAAAATAGTCAGTATGTTAAACACCATACTTACAGTGAGCAAAAATACATCGGGAGCCTTATAACCCTTTATACCAGCGAGATTTAAAAGAATAAAGAAACCAGCTGCAACGATGTTTACCCAACTGTTCACGGGAAAGTCCAATAAGACTGTCAAAACCACCATAACAATCGGAATCAACATTAGTACTGCCATCCCAAACCACATACCCTGTGTCATTGGTTTACCATCTATTTCTCCTGGTTTAAAATCCCCAGCAAAAATTCGCAGTACATCACCTAACAAAAAAATTAACATTACTGCTACCCATATAAAAGCAAGTATTATTTTCACATCTTCCATATTTTTTCCACATCCTTTAGACTTTATTAAGTTTCTATGGTTATTGGTACATTCCCTTTTTTATGACCTTTATCAACGTAGGCGTGAGCCTCGGCTGTCTTTTCCAGAGGATAGCTTTTATCTATAACCGGTTTTAGCTTCCCCGCTTCATAAAGCTCTCCTAGTAACACTAAATCTTCAGCTTTTTCTTTATATGATCCCTTTAGAACTGTCAAATATGTCCCGTTTGGAGCTAAGACCTTTTTACAATCTGAGGGAGTGGCTTTTCCAACAGCGTCAAAGACGATGTCATAAAGTTCTCCGCTTTCTGAAAAATTTTCTTTAGTGTAATCAATTATACTATCAGCTCCCAGAGACTTCACTAAATCTATATTGGTAGTGCTGCATACACCAGTAACTTTCGCCCCAAAATGCTTGGATGCAAGCTGTACTGCATAAGTACCGTTGCTTCCGGAAGCACCATAT
>JAEOTL010000533.1 GCA_016839845.1 Promethearchaeota archaeon | reverse complement strand
CGGGATTTACAATTTTGCAGTCTGTATCGAGATCTGGTACACCGATACTTTCTGATTTAATTTCAGGCATCCAAAGTGCCGCCATATGAGTAAACGCCGTTCCTTCAGTAAGTCCAAATCCTTGACTAACTCTGAATCCTACAACTTCCTCCCATTTCCTTGATAATTCTGGAGCTAAGGCTGCTGAACCACAAGCAGCAGTTTCAAGACTTGAAAGATCTCTCTCAGTAAACTCAGGAGAGTTTATAAGCATCTGAAACATTACAGGTACCCCCGCAAATAATCTTATCTTATAGTGTTCAATAGCTTCTAGTACCTCAGTGGGATTAAATGAAAACATAATAATCATGGCTCCACCATAAAGCTGATAGATTAACGCTTCATGTCCCATAACATGACATAGTGGTAAAATCCCTAAGGTTGCTTCTTTTCCAATAGTGGCATCAATTTCCTCATAAGTATCTTCCGTATTATATATTACAATAAGTAAATCATAGACTAGGTTTTGATGTGTTAACATCACACCTTTTGGGAGTCCAGTTGTCCCACCAGTAAACATTAATGCCGCTATATCGTTTAACGGATCTATCTCAACATCAGGAGGTTTAGCTACTTTACCTTCAATAAAATTTTCAAGAGTAATTGCATCATCTCTTGCGTCTTCAGTACCTAATACAATAACGTGTTTTACATCTACTTCCTTTCGGGTCTTCTTAATTGTTCGGTAATTAGTTTTATGTACAAAAATTACATTGATTTTTCCTGTATCTCGAACGATATGAGTTACATCTGAGTCGTTAAGAAGAGGATTTATGGGTACTACAGTTGCTCCGCTTGAAAGAATCCCTAACCAAGTAAAGATGAATTCTGGACAATTAACTGACATCAACCCCACAAAATCCCCTACGCCTATCCCGAGTTCATGTAAAGCATTTGCAATTCTATCCGCAAAAAAAACTAATTCACGATAGGTGAATTTTTTATCATTTTTCTTATCAAATACACACACATTATTGGGTAGTTTTTTAGCTGTAATTTTTACAAATTCATGGACAGGAATTGGATCAAATTTGATTGTTTTTGGTACTGTTGGTGGTTTGTGCTTCAACCATGGTCTGTTTGGATTTACATAGGGTGAATCATTCTCAAAATCAAGGATTGGCTTCCAATCTGAATAATCTTTCACACTCTTCACTTTAATCGTTTTAATTATGGATTAAGAAAAATATAATCTTAAAATATGCAGCTTTTGTATAAAAAGATTCTTTAAACTACGAAATAAGCCAAAAAAAACCAACTCTTAATGACAAAAAAGAAAAATAAAAATTTAATTTACTTGAAAGAAGGATTCTTCAAATTCAGGTTTTCCTCGATATTTGCCCAGAAGAAATCCCGCACCCATATTTATGTTCTGAAGCATGTTCGATGGAAGTTCGATCCCTATTTGACTAAATGCAGTTCTCACATCGTCAAAAGAAGGGGGACATCCTCTGATTGGAATCATCTCCTTTATTTCAGGGTGATCTTTATGTTTGTTATATTGACATTGACCGATTAGTATGGTTTTATCCATTCCGGGGGTTGGTTCTTGAAGTTTCCCATTCAAAAATTCAACATTATCGAATGGTTTACCTTTTCTCATTTGCCATGCTCCTTTGATAACCATTAATAAAGCTCCATTAATCCCTGAGCAATATGTGCACAAAGTACTATCATATTTGTGATATTTTAATCCTTTTACCCCAATCCTCTCTAATGGGAGTGGAAGGTCTCCTGCATCATTATAAATAAAATCCCATTCATGATGAGAAGCTAGGCTATCAATGCTTTCACCAACAATTTCAACATCTGATAAATCCATAGGTCTATTTCTATCTTTGGCTGCTTGCACTAAGTGAGGTACATCAGGGGGTTCAATACCAAGTAATTTGGCTCCAACTAAATCTGCTGATAGAATATCCGAAGAAGCAACAAGGATGTTTTTTCTATGAGCTTTTCCGTCAATGGCAGGCCCTCGTTCAAGGGTATAGATCCCATCGATAATCGTCAAAACTTTTTTGAGCTTGTTTGGTAATTTCGCAACATTGTGGTGTAAATCTTTTACTGGATCATCGCTATGAAATTTCTTCCGAGATGCATAGTTTATCAATCCTTTCAAATTTTTGAATCCAAGTGTTACGACAGCTTGAGAATGAGTTTTTAATACTGGTATATCAATTACAAAGTCAGCAGCTAATGCCTCGGAATTAAAATTGACATTAAATCCCGTATCCAAATCAATCTTCTCAAATTTATGTTCAAAAGTATTAATCGTTTTTACACCATATCTTTCTTTTAGAACATTATAGCCCAGTTTTTCAAATGCATCTTTAGCAGTTTCAGTGTCTTTAATATCTACTGTTACTATGCCTTCTCCAATAGAGATATCGTCAATATCTCGTTCCTTAAGTAAAATAATAACATCTTCAATAACACGAGAACTGGTGATAACTCCCCATTTTGGAAAATTCGTAGCAGCATTCCAATAGACAATGTTAGGTTTTATAAACACTTTTGCGTTTTTGGGAATCTCATCAAATAGATTAGTTAATTCCACGACTTTACGGACAGATTCTAATGGTTCTTCATATTTTACAATAGAGACTTTTGATTTACTCATGCAATTACACCTAATAATTTGAATGTATATTAGTAGAAGTGAATGTTAAATATTTTAAAAATTAACTTGTTATAGGGATTAATTAAGATAAAATAAAAATAAGATATTTCTGCTTCGATTCTTTAAAGATCGGGATGAATTCTTCGCGTATAAGATGGAAATGAAATTATTCTCTTTTAAGCCATTCTTCCCGTAGAATGCTCATCAGAAGCACATCATGATACTCCCCATTAATGAATATCGCTTTTCTCATTCGCCCTTCTTCTATAAATCCGACTTTCTTATAGGACTGCATTGCTCTAATATTGAAATCATAAACACGTAATTGAATTCTGTTTAAATTTACACTATTAAATCCATAATTTATTAATAACTTCATCGCTTCTGTTCCATAACCTTTTCCTTGTAGTTTCTTTTCCCCAATAATTATTCCGGCTTCAGCTAATCTGTTTTTCCAATCAATTTGATGTAGACCGCAATTACCGATAGGTGTATTGTCGAGAAGATTAATTGAAAAATTTATTGTATCTTTTCTGTTTTTAAGATTTTCTATCCAGTCTTCTTCCTCCATACGAGTGAGAGGACGATAAATGCTTAAATATTGGGTTAGTTCAGTGTCATTTAACCATTTAAGATAACCATCAATATATTCTCTCTTTACAGGCCCAAGAATAACTCTCTCTCCTTTCAGCATAAAATAAAGAAATCGGAGTTTGAATAAAAAATTAATTAAAACTATAAGAAAAGAGAAAAAAGAAAATTTAAACTTTAGAAAGTGATCCCATATCTACGCGCTACGTATTTAACGATTTCAAATGAAACGATGCAAATCAAAGAAATCAAAAAGCACACTAGCCAATCAAATCCATTTAAATAAACAAACATAAAATTAAATCCAATTTCCTCAGCTAAGAATAGTTGAACTCCAGGAATATAGATTAGCATTATAAAAAGTGCAAAAAGGAGCCCGATGATGAGATACATACGCTTATTACTGTCTTCTATGAGGCTTTTGATTAAAGACTTATTGGGGCGCCGAATTTGAAAGATTAGGAATGATTCACAGAAAAATAAGGTTACCATGAGCATAGTCAGGGTTTTGGCCTCAGTAATAGTCACTCCATGGGGGTTTAATGTGTTTAATACGTTTTCAGGGAAAACGGGATGAATTCCACTAATAGATATATAATAGACAAGTACCATACTCGTAGCAAGCAAAATTCCAAAGAAGAATAAAAGGATAATAATGTTCTTTGAAAGGATTTCTTCCGTATCTCTGGGTTTTTCTTTCATCACATCCTTGGATGTTGAATCAAAGGTAAGAATTAACGCCGGAAACATATGCAAAGTTATACTGAGAAATATCCATTGATAATAGAAGGCATCATCGAGAAAGTAGGGTAACTTTAAGATTATTGCTAAAATAAATTGCACAATTCCCTCAAACACATTAATACATATAAAAAAGAATACCACTGCTCGAATTCTTGCAAATATTCCTCTGCCGTGATGAATACCCGTTACTATTGAATTAAATGAATCATCTGAAATTACCATATCTGATGCTTCTTTCGCAACATCAGTTCCCGTGATACCCATTGCTATACCAGCATCTGCCATATTTAATGCTAACGCATCGTTCACACCGTCTCCCGTCATTGCCACTACTTTTTTCTGTTCTTGGTATTTTTCGATAATGTCTTCTTTGTGTACAGGACTGACACGAGCAAAAACTTTAATCTTTGCGAAATCCTTGTATGATTCGATTGACTCTACTTCTTTTCCCTCTACTACTTGATCATCTTCTCTATTTATAATGGCGATCTGTGAAGCTATTGCTCTCGCAGTAGCGGGAGAATCGCCTGTAATCATTATTACCTCAACTCCTGCTTCTTGGGCTTGTAGTACCGATTCTTTTACTCCTTCTCGAGGGGGATCCAGAATTGTTGTAAATCCAATAAATATTAAATCGGACTCACTGATGGTTCTACCTGCCTCCCCATCAGGAGGTCTCTCACTCATTTCTTTATAGCATAAACTGAGAATTCTATATCCCTGACTTGCATATAAATCAACAATTTCTAATACTTTCTTCTTGATATCATCATTTAAGTCAATTACTTTGTCATTATATATTATTTTACTGCAAAAAGGTAATAGAATTTCACTCGCTCCCTTTGAGAATGATATATACGTCCCATCTTTTTTATAGAGTTTTGTCATTCGTTTAAAAGCGGAATCAAAAGGATATTCTGTAACAAACTCATATTCATCAAGAAGATAATCACCCATTGCTTTTTGAAATAATACCATCAACGCTCCTTCAGTTGGAGAACCTATGACGTTATAATCGTAGTGTATATTCCCTCCGATTTTGAGTTCGTTTTTAACCAAGGCAGAATTATTATTTAAGAAACCAGAAGTTAGTAAGAGTTTCAAATAGGGATAATCATCAACATGTTTTACATATACATGATTTTTAGGATCATCCATTAATATTATATCCCCCTCTGGGTTGTAACCACTGCCTGTAACACGAAAAACAGAACCGTTAGTCCAAACATGTTGCACAGACATTTGATTTTTAGTTAGAGTTCCAGTTTTATCAGAGCAAACAACGCTTACACGCCCTAAACTGTCAACGGATGCGAGATTCCTGATAATTACTCCTTGATGGGCCATAGTAAGAACTCCCGTTATCAAAACAATAGTCACTAATAAAGGGATATTAATTGGCATTAAATCCATAGCCGAATTTAAGCTCTTAACGATCTCTGGTTGACCATCCACAGCCCATAGGATTAAAAAAGTAAGAAACCAGAAACCAAAAACCGCTAAACCTAACCATTTACCGAAATTATTCATCTTTTGGCGAATTGGGATTTCACTGGTACCTGCTTCTTCTAATCCATGAGAGATTTTTCCGATTTCAGTGTCACCTCCAGTTTTTACTACAATTGACTTTCCTGTTCCTGTAGTTATGAAAGTTCCGAAGAATACCATGTTTTTGCGTTCCCCAATACTGATATTTTTTTCTTTTAATGCCGCCCCAGACTCACTTTTTTCTACAGGTTCACTCTCTCCCGTAAGACTTGCTTCATTAATAACCATATTAAATGATTTAATTATTCTTGCATCAGCGGGGATTTTGTCTCCTTGGTTTAGGACTAAAAGGTCTCCTTTAACTAATTCTTTTGTGGGAACTTCACTCTTTTTACCATCTCTTATTACTGTTGATGTCGGCGTAGTTAATTCACGTAGGGCTTTTAATTTCTTAGTTGCTCTGTATTGTTGAATAATAGCAACTAGACAATTTAAAATGACTATTCCGAGAGTCAAAGCTATAAATTGCAATTGACCTTCCCCACCATAAAACCATGCTAAAAATAAGATTAAAGACCCGAGTAAATAAATTACTATCAACCAGTTAAATAACGGGGCAAGATAGATTTTTATAAACCCTTTTGATACTTTGGGAATTTCATTGGGCCCATCCCGCTCAAGACGCTTTTTAGCTTCTTTTCCAGTTAGGCCACTATCAGAATTAGTCTTTAATTTATCGTAAATTTGTGTTAATTCAAGATTATAAAAATTTTTTTCTGTAGATTCCATAAGAGACCTTCCACAGTTTTTGTTATTAAATTTAATTCAATTGAATATAATAAATAATTCATAATAATCATGCCTTAAAATATTTGAGGAAGATAAATATTATACCTCAAATCGTTAAACTCGACATAATTATGTACATTTCAAGAGGGAACTTTTTTTGAAATCTAAATAAAATTAGAATATTAAATTCATTTTTGTGTGAGTTCTTTTTTAACAATTTCAGATACTTGATCAACTGCGAAAAGGATGACTTAACAAGGGAAAAATCTAAAAGAAAATCTTTTTCTCCCTTGCAAAATACTTAAATATTTCAATACTAATAATTCCAGGTGAAGCAAGTAAGAAACATATTAGCCAATCCGTTCCGCTAAGAAACATGAAATTTATCTGTAAATCTAGGCCAAATACATCATTTACGTAATAGTTAACGTTATAAGAAAAACAAACAAAAAGGATATGTATCGCCAGAGTAAATAAACAGATAACCAATAAGGAATAATTTAATTCTTCTTTTAAGCTTCTTCGCAATGATTTGTTTGGTCTTCTAAAGGTCCAGATGAAATTGGTTTCAGCAATATACAATGTAGTAATAAACATTGTACGTGCTTTTTGAGCTAATTCTTGTCCGGGAACGATGTAACTAATACTCGGATTTAAATTCCATTCATTTAATGGGACTAACCCTCCTAGAGTAAATTGTAAAGCAAGAACTAACCCCACACCCATAAAAAAGGCTTGAATTAATAACATTATCCACATGTTCTTATTTAGAATTTCTTCTTCATCTCGAGGAGGTTCTAGCATTATGTCTTTTGGATGTTTGTCAATAACTAATGCTAAAGAGGGAAGGGAGTGAACAATCCCAAAAATATAAATATGTTGCCATTCAGAGCTAAATAAATCAAATGTGGGGATAAATTCATATGTAAAAAAGATAATCGCTTCCATAATATTTAAACAGATAAAAAAGTAGATTATCACACGGATTTTTGAGAAAAGTCCGCGACCAATTTTAACTCCTTTCTCAATCGAAGAGAAATTGTCATCAGAAATGACCATATCGGCCGTTTCTTTTGCAACATCAGTTCCAGTTATCCCCATTGCAATCCCTGCATTTGCCAATTTCAAAGCAAGAGAATCATTAATTCCAT
>JAEOTL010000532.1 GCA_016839845.1 Promethearchaeota archaeon | reverse complement strand
ATAAAGAACACCAATATTGAGGATGTTTTTATACTCGATAAAAATTAAAATGAATCCAAATTTATGTGTAATTAATACTTACTTGAGAATGATTTTATATTATGAGTAAAGATAATACCGAAGTTAATGAAAGCGAAGTCAAGATAATCAATACAGGATGTTGTCACGACTGTGGTGGTCGTTGTACTTTGAAAGCTCATGTTAAGGATGGTAAAATAATACGTTTTGAGACTGATAACGGAGAAGACCCTCAATTACGAGCTTGCTTACGTGGAAGAGTATATCGACAGAAAGTTTATCATCAAGATAGATTAAAATATCCAATGCGTCGTATTGGAGAACGAGGTGAGGGCAAATTTGAAAGAATTACGTGGGATGAGGCTTATGAAGAAGTCGCTACAAAAATGAAAGAAATAAAGGAAAAATATGGCAATTCATCAATTCTTTTTGTTCCTGGTGCTGGAAACCAAGGCTTACTCCATGGAGTCACCCCTGTAGGTGTAATGCTCAACCAATTTGGAGGATATACCCGTATGTGGGGAATTCCTTCTTATGAGGGAGCTCTCTTTGCATCCATGGCAACCTATGGAACAATGATGACCGGAAATGCACGGGAGGATTTGCTCAACTCTAAACTAATTATAATGTGGGGTTGGAATCCCGCAAACACGGTTTGGGATCCTGGTACGCCCCTATGGTTAGCGAAAGCAAGGGAGAATGGAATAAAAATTATAAATATTGATCCAATTTTTACAGATTCCGCAGCAATTCTAGCTAATCAATGGATTCCTATTCGACCGGGTACTGATGCTGCAATGCTCAATGCAATGGCTTATGTTATTATCTCAGAAAATCTTCAAGATCAACCGTTTATTGATAAGTACACGGTGGGATTTGAAAAATATAAAGCACATTTAATGGGTGATGATGATGGAATACCCAAAACACCACAATGGGCAGAAGAAATTACAAATGTTCCCGCAGAAATAATAATAAGCTTAGCACGAGAATATGCAACCAATAAACCTGCAGCTCTTATGGCTGGATGGGGTCCTGCAAGGACTGCACGAGGGGAAATATATTCAAGAGCGGCTAATATTCTGTGCACAATCACGGGAAATATTGGGATTAGAGGAGGATATGCCTCAGGTTTTATGAGGGCATATTACAGCCGTGAAACAGTATCCTCCGATAAGAAAAAGAAAAGTGGCCCCATAAGCGATAAAGAAAGAGAGGAAATGAAGAAAAAGCAGACTCCACGAGGGAATCCTGTTGATTGGGGTGCACCTCCGAGAAAAGATAGCCTTTACAAATTAAGAGGTGGAACAAACCCTGCTAATACGCGAATTCACTTTAATGAATACTATGACGCGATTTTACAAGGAAAAAAGGGGGGATATCCTGCAGATTTGAAAATGGCTTATATTGCTGCTGAAAATCGTTTAAATCAATACTCAAACGTTAATAAAGGAGTAAAGGCTCTAAAATCGCTTGAATTTATAGTGGTTCATGAGCAATTTATGACTCCTACTGCTAAATTTGCAGATATTTTATTTCCAGTTAATACATTTATGGAACGTAATGATGTTGCTGTCCCATGGCTAGGTTCACCTTACTATATTTACTTAAACAAGGCAATTGATTCATTGTATGAATCAAAATCAGACTTAGAAATATGTAAAGGACTGGCTAAAAAGTTGGGTATTCAACCTGGTCTTTTAAGTTTAACAGAAGACCAAATTTTGCGAATATTTACTGGTCCACGAAAGGATATAGGGAGTTATGAAGAAATGAAGAGAGATGGATTTTATAAAGTAAAAGTGGAAGAACCATTTGTAGCCTTCAAGGAAGAAATAGAAGACCCTGAAAACAATCCGTTTCCAACATTATCTGGTAAAATCGAAATTTATTGTGATCATATCGCAGAATTAAATATAGAGAATATGCCTCCCATTCCTACATATTTAAGTCATGAGGAGCATTATGATGCCCCCAAAGCTAAGGAATATCCTTTACAACTCCTAACTCCCCATAATAAACGAAGAACTCATTCAAGCATAAGTATGATCCCATGGTTAGAAGAGATTGAACTTCATATGGTTTGGATAAATACCAAAGATGCTGAAGAGAGGGGAATCAATTTTGGTGATATGGCTGATGTCTTTAATGACAGAGGGCGTGTTCGGATCCCTGCAAGAGTTACCGAACGGATCATCCCTGGAACAGTGGCAGTGTATCAAGGAGCGTGGTATAATCCAGATAAAGATGGTGTGGACCTTGGTGGATGTGGAAATGTTCTAACTAAAGATTCTTATTCTCCTGGAGGGGCATTTCCTATGAATAGCGCTCTGGTCCAAGTGGAATTATTCTCTAAAAAACAATCGGAGGTCTCATAATGAAACAAATGGGATTCTATTTTGATCAAACAAGGTGTACAGGATGTTTTACGTGTTCAGTATCCTGTAAAGATTGGTATGATATAGATGCCGGACCGGAAAACTGGATGCGAGTACAATCAATTGAAAAGGGAACGTTCCCAAATTTATCGCTCTCCTATTTAGCGATTGCATGCAATCACTGTTCAGATCCCTCTTGTGTAAAAGCATGTCCAGTAAATGCCATAATGAAAAGAGAATCAGATGGAATAGTAGTTGTAGATCAGGAACTTTGTTTGGGTAAAGAAGAATGCGGAGGAAAATGTTTAAAAGCTTGCTCCTGGGATGCACCCCAATTTAGTGAAAAAAATAATGCAAAAATGAGAAAGTGTACATTGTGTGTGGAGAGATTAGAACAAGGAAAACAAACAATTTGTGTTGAAGCTTGCCCTATGTACGCTTTGGATGTAGATACGATGGAGAATTTGGAACGAAAATATGGAACTATTCATACAACTGTAGGTTTTAAAGATAATGAAAAAATTCGACCATCGATAATTTTTAAACCAAAAACTTAATTCTAATAAGGTGATTAAAATAGCAGAAAATTTTATTGTAGAAATCTCGTCAGGAAAAATTCAAGGATATTTCAATAGAGGAGTAATAAAATTTAAAGGAATTCCTTATGCCGAACCTCCAATTGGCAATTTACGCTTCAAAACGCCTGTCCCCGTCGAACCTTGGAATGATATACGAGATACAACGAAATATAGTCCTGTGTGTCCTCAACCACCATCGGCTCTCGAAGAAATGGCAGCAGATCCATTCCCTCAGAGTGAAAAGGACTCGCTAACTCTGAATGTTTGGACACAAAAATTAGATGATAAAAAACGCCCGGTAATGTTTTTTATTCATGGTGGTGCATTTAGAACCGGTAGTGGGCGAGCCTTAGACGGTTCGCGGATAGTTCTTAGGGGAGATGTTGTAGTGGTAAGTATTAATTACCGTCTTGGCCCGTTTGGATTTCTATATATGCCTGATGTATCTGATGCAACCCCGAACGTGGGATTACTTGATATGGTTGCTGGACTCAAATGGGTAAGAGAAAATATTACTCGATTTGGAGGAAATCCTGAAGATATTACAATCTTTGGTGAATCTGCGGGAGCTTTCGCTGTAACTTGCTTACTTGCGATGCCAGCTACTAAAGGTTTGTTTAAAAGGGCTATAATTCAATCTGGTTACGTAACTAAATTTAGTTCTCAGACTTCAAGCGGTTTGGCAACATATAAAACTTTAATTGAAAGGTTAGGGATTAAAGAAGGAGATATAAAATCTTTAAGGATGCTTCCTTATGAAGAGATCATTAGTAAATTAGATAGCTTTGAAGCCAATCGACAGGTGGCATTAAGTTTTACACCCACGATTGATAAAGATACCTTGCCTGAAAATCCTTATGAAGCAATCAAAAATGGTTTTGCTAAAGACATCGATTTGTTTATTGGCTCTAACTTAGACGAGACTAAAATGTGGAACCTTTGGGCTCCAGGGGGAAGTAGCGTGACTGAAGAAAGATTACTGAAAAGAGTTAATGGTATAATGCGATTAATAAATCAAGATGAACCGAAATCTAAGGAACTAATTGAAGTTTATAGGAAATCAAGGAGAAGTCCGCAAGATATCTTGGATGCTATCGAAACAGATCGCCAATTTCGAATTTCTTCTATTCGTATCGCTGAAGCACAATCTCAGCACAATGTTAATACATTTATGTACCTATTTTCTTGGAAAACTCCTTGGGAAGGAGGAAAATACGGTGCAATGCATGCTCTTGAGCTTTCATTTGTATTTGGAATCCTGTTAGATAAAAATCAAGGCATTTTTCCGGCTAAAACTGAAAAAACTCAGAAATTATCGAATCAAATGATGGATGCTTGGATATCATTTGCTCATATAGGAAATCCTAATCATAAAAATATTCCTCATTTACCTCCTTATGACCTTAAAAATAGAGCCACAATTGAATTTGATAAAGAGGTTAAAATATTGCAGGATCCATTTAGTGAGGAAAGAGTTGCATGGGATAAAATCCTATAAACATTAATTTTTATTAGATTAAAAATGATTAAAATGGAAGAAAACAATATTGTAGAGACATCCTATGGAAAAATTCGGGGTTATAGTAGACGAGGAATCATAAAATTCAAAGGAGTTCCTTATGCTGCTTCACCAGTAGGAGATCTTCGGTTTAGAGCTCCTGCACCAGTTGAACCTTGGATTGATGTACTTGATGCTACTAACTTCGGCCCTATTGTGCCTCAACCACCCCCTCAGATTGAATCTCGATATGTTAGAAACATGCCTCAAGACGAGGCTGACTGTTTAACCTTAAATATTTGGACCAGCGCAATTGATGATAGAAAACGCCCAGTGATGGTATGGATACATGGAGGAGGTTTTACAGGAGGAAGTGGTGCTGGTTCGGATGGTGCACGATTAGCTCTAAGGGGAGATGTTGTAGTGGTAAGTATAAATTACCGTCTTGGGCCCCTGGGGTTTCTTTATTTGCCTGATGTACCTGATGCTGCCGCGAACGTTGGAATGCTTGACATGATCGCCGCATTACAATGGGTAAGCAAGAATATCGAAAAATTTGGGGGAGACCCTGAGAATGTTACTATCTTTGGGTGTTCCGCTGGAGGATTTGCAGTAACTACATTATTGGCTATGCCCTCTGCGAAAGGTTTATTTCATAGAGCTATCCCTCAATCGGGGGCAGCACATAAATATAGTTATGATCCTCAAACAGGACTAGAAAATTATGAACACCTGGTTCAAAAATTAGGGATTAAGAAGGGAGATATTAAGGCACTACGTCAAGTCCCCTTTCAAAAATTGATTGAACATATGAAAAGACCTCCTTGGCGGGTGAGAGGAGTGGTTACCTGGGGTCCTGTAGTTGACAATGATACTCTACCAGAACATCCTTATAAAGCTATTAAAAAAGGTTCTGCCAAAGACATTGATTTGTTCACTGGTTCTACATTAGATGAGTTCAAGTTATGGACAGCGATTTCAGCTGAACCAATAGACTTTGAGCAAGAAAAACTACCCGGAAAAGTAAGAAGGATTATGAAATTCGTGGATCAAGATGAGACAAAAACTAAACAAATGATAGAGGTGTATCAGTACCGAAATAAAACTCCTAGAGATATCCTTGATGCAATAAGAACTGATTATGAATTTCGTATCCCTGCGATACGTCTAGCTGAAGCTCAATCACTACATCAGCCAAATACGTACATGTACTTATTTTCGTGGAAGAGTCCTTTTAGAGGAGGAAAATTTGGTGCCATGCATGGTCTCGAAGTCTGTTTTGTATTCAATACCTTATGGGATAGAGATTTTGCTATGATTGCTCGTAAAACTGAGGAAACGCAGGAGTTGTCAGAAAAAATAATGGATGCTTGGTTAGCTTTTGCTCGTACTGGAAATCCAAATCATAAGAACATTCCTGAATTACCCCCATATGAACTTGACAATAGGTCAACAATATTTTTTGATAAAGATGTTTCTATTCAAAAAGATCCATTTGGAAATGAAAGAGTGGTCTGGGAAGGGATTCTGTAATAGTCTTTCCATATTTTTTTTTTTTGTTAAAAAGTAATTCTTTTTCTTAATAATTCCTTTAATTATTACACCATACAAAAAAGCATCAAATTAAAGGAATGAAAAATGTCTGAAGCAAAAAAGTTTGAGCATGTAAAAATTGAAAAAGCTGAAGAGGGGAATTATGCGGTTGTTTCAATCATTCGCCCCGACAAATTAAATGCACTTCAAAATCAAACATTGAGAGAAATTGCTGAAGCACTTGAAACTGTTGAAACAGATCAGAGCGTTCGATGTGTTGTCTTACGAGGAACAAAAGAGATTACTAAAAAGCCTGCTTTCTCTGCAGGGGCGGACCTAGCGTCTAGAGGAGGTCCAGTTCTTGATTTTAATAATCTTCGACATAGAAGTCATGCGATGTATCTAAGACATAAATATTATGATTTAATTGAAGGATTTCCTAAGCCATTAATTGCTGCCGTTGACGGATATGCCTTGGGAGGAGGATTAGAGCTAGTTTTAGTATGCGATATTGTTATTGCCTCAAAAAGATCTCAATTTGGATTCCCCGAAATAAAACGAGGGATTTTTCCGGGTAACGGAGGTACACAACGCATGACTCGGCATTTAGGGAAGATGAGAGTAAATAGAATGGCATATTTCGGTGAACATTTCACAGCAGAACAGATGGATAAGTGGGGATTTATCTCTTTCTTAGTTGAAGATGATCAATTCGAAGATTTTGTCCATGAGAAAGCATCTTGGCTAGGAAATGCTGCAACGAATGCCCTATTCGTTATAAAGAAATGCATTCAATATGGAACCCAGGTTCCTTTAAATGTAGGGCTTCAATTCGAACATTGGGGATATGCATTGAATTCCACTTCCAAGGATTCTACTGAAGGAGTTTTAGCATTTAATCAGAAAAGAGAACCGAAATTCGAAGGAAAATAAGGATTAACTATTAAATTATTATTTTTACTTTTTTATTACTTTTTTATCAGCTTCAAATTATTTAGATTTTAGAAAAGCTCTACCCAGATTAGCTGACCGGGCATCCCCAAGAAGTGTATTATTCATTTTATTCATTACAAAAGAATAACTGACTTTGTCATCAAGATCCATGACAAGGGAAGATCCACCTGCCCCACCCCAACAAAATGCCCGAGGATTTCTTCCTAATCGTATTTCTTTACTATTTAGCCCAAATCCTAAACCCCAGCGTATTGGAATCTGCATTATCACGTCTTTGCTATACGATTGCTCTTCTATTGCCTTTTCAATCGTTTTTAATGAAATTAAGCGCACTCCATCTAGTTCACCCCCACAGGCTATGGCAGCTCCTATTCGAGCAGCAGATCTAGCATTTCCATGTCCATTTGCTGCAGGGATTTCAGCAGCTCGCCATTCTCTGGTTAGACATTCCTTAGTAGTAAGAACGGGACTAAAGAATCCTCTTTCTGCACTCTGTAGAGGGTCACTTCTCCAACCTTGAACTGGCTCACGCGGAGGAGGGGCAATTAAATCCGCAACTCGAAGGTCGTGTTCTTCAGATAATCCGATGTGAAAATCTGCTTGCAATGGAAGTGCTACTTCCTCTCGGAAGAATGTACCAATTGTTTTATCTGTAACCCTCCTAACTACTTCGCCTAACAAATATCCCTGAGTTATTGCATGGTATCCACTCCTGGTTCCAGGCTCCCATGATGGTTTTTGGGCAGCTAATATGCCAACAATTTTGTCCCATTCATAATAATCTCCCGCTTTAATAATTTTGTGGAAACCAGGAAGTCCTGCTGTATGACTTAAAAGATATCGAACTGATAGTTTTTCTTTTCCGGCTTGAGCAAATTCGGGCCAATAATTTGCAACAGGAGCATCTAAATCAATAAGCCCCCTATCTACAAGCATAAGAACGCAGATAACTGACATTACTTTGGTGGTCGAATAGACATTTACAATTGTATCTTCTTCCCAAGGACGAGTATGAGCGGCATCAGCATATCCTCCCCAGATGTCGACTACAAACTCCCCATCAATCGTAGCAGCAAATGATGCTCCTAAATCCTCTCCTGATTTTATACTCTCCGCTAATACTTTTTTTACAGGTTCAAATCTTTCTTCGCAATATCCATGTATTTCGATTTCATTATCCATATATGCTATCACTTAGAAAGATAATATTTCATTAAAAATATACTCTTAGTTAACCAAAAAACTTCTCTTAATATATTTTAAGTAAGATTAAAAAGCATCCCAAATTGCTTTTCTAAGTTTCATTGTGCGAGGGTCTCCCGTCAAGGATATAACCATGTTATTCATCGCAAATCCCCAACTCATTTTAGCATCGAGGTCAACGGTGACATGCGAACCACCAAATCCACCCCATGAAAAGGCCCTCGGATTTGGGCTTATTGGGTTATCTTTACTTACTAATGACCATCCAAGACCCCAACGTGTAGGGGAGTTGAAGAATAAATCCTTGCTATATAATTGTTCTTCTATAGCTTTTTCAATAGTTTTTAGAGAAAGTAATTTCACACCGTCTAGTTCCCCACCACAAGCTAGAGCTGATGTTATACGCACGATGGATCTGGCATTTCCATGCCCATTTGAGGAAGGAATTTCTGCAGCTCGCCATTCCCGAGATAATGCATTTTCAATCTCTATACCAGATGGATTAGATACAATTCTTACCAGCATTGAGTTGGGGTCGATATCCACAGGGCTTTCTGGTTCTGGTACGTCTGGGGGAATAAGTTCCGCAATCCGAGAATCCAAGTCTTCGGAAAACCCTATATGAAAGTCTGCTTTAAGAGGATTTGCCACTTCTTCTCGAAAAAATGTACCGATAGATTTTCCCGATACCCTTCTAACTAATTCACCTAAAAGGTAACCAAATGAGATCATATGATATGCACTTTCAGTTCCCGGCTCCCACCATGGTTTCTGAGCAGCCAGTAGATTAACACAATATTCCCAGTTGTAAAGGTCCTCTACTTTGATAGATGTGTCAAAACCTGGGAGTCCTGCCGTATGACTCATCAAATACCGAACGGGTAATTTTTCCTTTCCTGCTTGAGCAAATTCTGGCCAGTAGTTAGCAACGGGAGCATCTAAATCTATTTTTCCACGATCCACCAAAATAAGAACACATAAAGCGGCCATGACTTTAGTGGTTGAATATACATTAACAATAGTATTTTCTTCCCACGGCTGGGTTTGAGCCTTATCACGATGACCTGCCCATATATCAATCATAAACTTTCCATTTATTGTAAGAGCAAGTGAGGCCCCAACATCTAAACCAGACTTGAAATTTTCTGCGAAAACATCTTTCACTGATTCAAATTTTTCATCGCAAAATCCATGAACTTTGATATTACTAACCATAAATATCCCCATTTATGAAAAAAGAGAATCAATTAAAAACATTCTCATAGCTTACTAAAAACATTTTTTTAGCATATTTAATTTCACAATTAAACGCTATTTTCTGATAAGATATATTATTAAAAGTCATGAAACTACTTAAATTTCAAGTAAACTCTGAGGAAAGAAGTCATACGATAAATAAGTTATCCCTTGTGGCAGCAGTATTATTTGCAGGAATAGCGGGGTATGCTTATTTCGCTTTTTTTCCACTCTACTTATCCTCGATCGGATATTCTGTCGGTATCATCACGTTTATCATGATATGGATGGGTGTTGGGATGGCGATTTTTTCCTGGATTTTTGGGAGATTAAGCGATAAAACGGGTCGGAGAAAATTGTTCTTTATTCTGGCTATATTTTTCCAAATCGTTATTTTTATCTTAATCCCTTTGAGTAATAATTTCTTATATCTATGTGTTCTGACTTTTTTTAGAGGATTCTTATTAGGAATGAGAATGCCTGTCGCTAATGCGTTATTTGCAGATATCGTGGAGAAATCAAATAAAAATAAAGAAATTGATACCACTATGGTAGTATCAGAAGTAAGCGGGAGCCAATTATCAATTCTGAGTGCAACTAAGAGTACTGGGTGGTCAATAGGAGTTTTGCTTTCAAGTTTTGTAATAGCCACTTTTAATATAAATGCGCTCATGATTTTTTTGATATCTTCTACGACACTCGCTCTAATATTTGCACTCCCAGTAAGAGATGTAGAAAAACAAGACGAAAAATTGGTTGAAAGCGATGAAATCGTCCTAGAAGAGACTATCAACACGTTCGAAAGTCCAAAAAAAGGGGGAAAGGTAAAGATCATCCTCTACATTACCGTTTTTTTCCGTCAGTTCGGTTTAATCCCATTCCTCCAAATTATCAGCATCTTGCTGACAGATGCAGGGATTTCTGAAGGTATGGCAGGGATCATAATAGCACTTAATCCTATATTACAGATAGTCGCAATGATTATTAATGGAAGATTAATAGATAACCCTAGGATTTCAGAACGCCTTATGTTGGCTGTAGGGTTTATCTTATCAGCTTTAACCTTATTGTTTTATGCAGGAGGTACAGCAACCGGCAGTATAGGACTTTTTATAATGGGTCAGATTTGTCTAGGTTTTGGATGGGGCTTTATATACACCGGAGCAGTAAAGTATATTGTAAATAGGGCTCCTCAAGATAGAGCTTTCTATATGGGAATATGGATTACTGATCTTCAAATAGCAAAAATTTCATCATATATAATTTTCGCATTCCTATGGGAAGTGGTTGCGTTATCCCCGACGTTTGTTTTACCATTTGCTGTAATAGGCCCTCTTATCGGATTAGTACTTGTTTTTTGGCTTTAATCCACACCTATCTAGTTAAGTTTATTCTTGTAAATCTTTTTTATACATTCCCTCTACTTGGGCGCCTAGACTATTCATAGTCCATGCCAAAAGGTTATAATATCCAACAATAAACAATATTTCTATGAGTTGACTTGTAGAATATTTTTCAGAGAGAATTTTCCACGTTGAGTCGGAAATCATATTATTCCCAAACAGTTCATCTACTGCTCGTACTAATGTTGCATCAATAGGATCCCATTCTTCCGCGTCGGGGCCTTCCTTAATTCGCTCAATCACATCATCTGAGAGGAGTTGTTGCTGTTTACTTCCGGCAACGTGGTGTTGCCATTCATAATCTGATTGACAGAGCCATGCAACACGAAGGATGATTATTTCTTTCTCACGTCGAGGAAGATCAGAATTTACAAAGACTTGATTAGCAAATAATTCCCATCTTAAGAATAAAGGCTTATTTCTCATTAGGGTTGCTCGAAGGTTAAATATATATTCTCTTTGGTGTATGTAGTCTTTTATTGGTTTTTCATGTTCCGAAATAATTGCTGAATTTAAATCGATACCCTTTTCATTAAGTTTAAGGTGAGAAATCAGTGGATTCAGGTAAAAACTAGGACTCCCTCTCATTTCTCTAATAATTTTAAGGACTGCTTTATTCCACTCAGATTTATCGTCATTAGTCTCATCATATATTACTCGACTGACTGCCATGCGTGTTGAAACTAATCCTTGTATGTATTCAAGCTCATTCAATGGGGGAACTCGCGATTCTTCAAATTGCAGAAGGTTTCCTTTATTAAGAATCCTCACAACTTCTTGTTTTTTATCATTACTCATTATTATATCACTTTCTCATTTTTATTCAATCAAGCTGGTTTTTCACACATTCTTCAGTTTGTAAACCCATTGAATTCATGAACATCGCTAACATGTTATAACTACCGACAACAAAGATTAGATCCATGATTTGATTGATATCATATTGTTCAGATAATTGCTTCCACGTATTTTCCGATATTATCGTATTTGCATGGAGTTCGTCTACAACATGCAATAAGGTCTTATCAAACTCACTCCATCCTTTCCCTTCTGAACCAATCTTTATCTGCTCTATTTCTTCCTTCGAGAGTCCCACTCGCTTGCCTACAAGATAGTGGTGATTCCACTCATATTCAGATTGACAGAGCCAAGCATTACGTAGAATCAAAATTTCCTTATCACGTTGTGGGAGAGATGAATTAAAGGTTACATGACTGGCCAGCATTATCCATTTAAGACGTAATTTTCTATTCTTCGACATGGTGCCTCTAATATGATAGATATGTCCTTCCTGTTCAACATATGATTTTATCTCATCCTTATAATCCGCAAATTTAATTGAATTGATATTTTGCCCTTTCTCTTCAAGTTCAAGAAATGAAGACAGCCCTTCAAGCGTGTTATTGTTGTATTCCTTCAACCATTTCACAAGAGTGCTCAACTCACTTGCCCATTCGGAATCTAAATCTTGTTCTTTAGTATATTCGAGATTCTTTGCAGCACTATGTAATTGATATAACTCTTGAATGAAATCAACTTCCCCTAGGGGAGGGATACGAGGTTTACCAAGACGGAAAGGCACGCTTCGGTTAGTTTCTTTTAATAATTGCTCTTTATCTATATTAAACATTTAACCTTTCACCAGTAAATATTAGGGTATAACGGGCTTTGCAATATAAATACTTTATTGCCGAATGGTAATGAAATCGATACATTGGTCCTTATACAAATCAAAATTGTTAAAATAATATCTTTAATTTTTAAGTTTTAACAAAAAAAAACATATCATTACAAAAAAAAGTGAAATAACATGGATCTAAATGAAGTTGTCATTGTAGATTTTTTAAGGACACCAATGTCCCGAAGTCGTCCAAATCAACCTGAAAGAGACGTTTTTAATGAACTTCCTGCAGATAAATTATTAACTTCAGTTATTAAAGAAATCATTAAGAGGGCAAAATTTGATCCTAATGAGATTGATGAAATAATTACTGGTTGTGCAAATCAAGTCAAGGAAAATTTTCTTTATGGAGGAAGGCATCCCGTTTTTCTAGCTGAACTCCCTGAAACTGTAGCAGCCATGGGATTAGATAGACAATGCGGTTCAAGCATGTCAAGTGTTCACGTGGGAGCAATGGAAATTATGACAGGGAATTCCGATATTGTTTTAGCCTGTGGGATGGAGCACATGACACGAATTCCACGAGGAACAGATTTAACAATGCGACATACAGAACTCGGAGATGCAATTTCATTTCCCAATCATGCTAAATATAACTTGGATCAAGGATTTTAAATGCTTCAGACAGCTCAAAACTTATGGGAGCAAAATCCTGATATTTCTAGAAAAGCTATGGATCAATGGAGTATAGAGTCGCATGATCTAGCAGCAAAAGCGAGGGATGAAGGTTTTTTTGATGGTGAAATTATCCCAATTGAAGGCAACATGCCTGATGGCTCTAAAAAAATAATAAAATACGACCAATCAATACGAACTGGTTCTACACTTGAAGTAATGGGAAATCTCCGTGTAGTTTCGACAGGTATTAACAAAGAACCTCAAATAACTGCAGGCAATAGTTCACCATTGAATGCTGGAGCAGGATGTTGTGTGTTGATGTCTAAAAGGCGCGCCGATGAATTAGGAATAAGTCCAATGGCTAGAATTGTATCAGTAGCATGGGCAGGTGTGAACCCAGGTATCATGGGAAGTGGTCCTGTCCCTTCTAGTGAAAAGGCTCTTAAGAAAGCAGGTCTAAAGGTGGAAGATATCGATTTTTGGGAAATTAATGAAGCATTTTCGATCGTACCTCTTTATGCTTGCAAAATGCTAAATATCCCTCGAAACAAAGTGAATATAAAAGGGGGCGCAGTAGCAATCGGGCATCCACTTGGAGCTACAGGCGTTCGTCTAGTTGGAACCCTTGCACGTATATTAAAGGTTGAAAAGGGTAAGTATGGGATAGCTACTGCTTGTGTTGGTGGAGGACAAGGTGTAGCAACAGTCATTGAGAATCTCGATGCTTGAATTATTTAATAGAAAAAGATATTTTATTCACAACTTAAATAGAGCAATTTAAGTAGATTTCTTTAACACATTTTTTTACCAAAATTTTAAATCTATTTTCTTTTTTACTCTTTCACAATGAGTTTTCCCATTACAATCTTTTAAGAAGTTTTTGTATCTTTTACTGAAGACAAATTAGAATTTGAAATAAAAAAGAGAAGAAAAAAGAAAATTAAATATTTTCTATTATCGTGGCTTCTGAAAGTCCTCCACCACCACATAAAGTGGCTAAACCGTAAGAAGAATTTCTTTTTTTCATTTCATGAATGAGGGTTACGATAATTCTCGCACCAGTACAGCCTACAGGATGACCTAATCCAATTCCAGAACCATTAACATTAGTTATGTCTATGTTCCAATTTAATTCTTGAGCTACGGCGCAAAATTGTGCAGCAAATGCTTCATTACATTCAATTAAATCTAGGTCTTTTTGTTCCATATTTGCTTGCTTTAGTGCTAATGGTGTTGAATATATTGGACCCATGCCCATGTATTTAGGATCGTTTCCTGCTTTAGCAATTGTTTTTATTTTGGCGAGCGGAGTTAAACCTAATTCTTGAGCCTTGGAAACTGTAGTTAACAAGGTAATACTAGCTCCATCATTTATCCCTGAAGCGTTCCCTGCGGTAACCGTTCCATCCTTCTTAAATGCTGGCCGTAATTTTTGGAGAGCCTCCATTGATTGTCCAGGTCTAAAATGTTCATCCTTTTCAAAAACGTAAGTTTTCCTACGTGTTTTTACTTCTACAGGCAGTATTT
>JAEOTL010000531.1 GCA_016839845.1 Promethearchaeota archaeon | reverse complement strand
TACCTTCAAATGAAACATCTCCCGCCTTATGGGCACTTGAAATTTCGATATGACCAAATAATATTCCTGAAAAAACATTCATGGTAGTAGTAAAAGTTAGAGTTGGTTTTTCAATATCACCTTCCCCAAAATCAACTTTCCCTTCCTTGAATTTTAACCAAAATTTCTTATTTTCATCAGAAATTATAATTTGGCCTAAAAATTCCATATCTAGCATTGCCATATCTTCGAATTCTTCTTGTAATTCCTTTATTTCTGAAGATATTTGTTTATAAACTTCTAATAATTGGAGGGTATCATCAGTAGTAACAGTTCCCCCCTCGTTTAATTTGGATTTGACATCATTTAACTGGGCTTGATTTATCATTTAAATCATCTTGCATTTAAATATTCTATTGACACTAAACTACAATATAAAAGATAAATTAATTAAATCTTTTCTTTAAGATATTTCTCACTATCATTTCTTAATTTGAAACATTAATTAATGAGTTTATCTAATGAAAAAATAGGAGACATTTTATAGTGAAAAAAAATGCCTAAAAAAGTTGCAATTATCGGTATAGGAATTACCCCCTTTCGAGCAAGATATTTAGATAGAACATACTTCGAACTTGCTTATGATGCTACAAAATTGGCTCTCGAAGACGCAAACAAAAATGACGCAGGTATTTCGCATAAAGATATTGAGTCTACAGTGTATGGGATTTATAATGAGCTTTTTGAGCGTCAATTCATGCCAGATATTTTTACTAATAGTTATCTAGGATTGAATAACAAACCTGGTACGAGAGTAGCGACTGGTGGTGCCACAGGAGGGTATACTGTTCGGATGGCATATGCAGAAGTTGCTTCTGGATTAAGCGATCTATGTCTATGTATAGGTCTCGAAAAATGTAATGATTGTTACGATGAACAAACTGGTGTAACTACTCCCGAAGTCTTAAATGCGATTGCTTATTCCGCTGATATGACCTATGAATACCCAATGGGTATGATGGCTGCTAGTTCTTATGTTTCAATGGTTAATGCACATTATGAGGAATTTGGGAATCCAACCGAAGAACAGATGGCTTATGTCAGTGTAAAAAATCACGGGAATGCTATCCTAAATCCAAAGGCACAATCACCTATGAAAGTAACGGTAGAAGAAGTCATGAATTCTAGGATAATATGTCATCCTTTCAAATTGCTTGATTGTTGTTTATATTCAGAAGCGTCTGCAGCAATAATTCTCGCAAGTGAAGAAAAAGTGAGAGAATTAAAGATTGAAAAGCCAATATGGATTACTGGAGTTGCAGCAGCAAATACAGATTGTTTTATAGGAAATAGAGAAGATATGGGGAGGCTTTATTCAAATATTTATGCTGCAAAAGCAGCTTATAAAATGGCGGGACTAGATTATAACAAAATAAAAAATCAAATAGATTTAGCCGAATTACACGATGCCTTTAGTGGACAGGAAGTAATCAGTTATGAAGAACTTGGATTTGTTCCATTTGGAGAAGGTGGTCCATGGATTGAGAGTACATTCGAAAAGCAAGGAGAAGGTCCTTGGTTAGAGGGAGAACTTCCTTGTTGTCCTTCTGGGGGATTAATAGGTTGTGGACATGCTGTAGGTGCTACTGGAATTATGAGTACAGGAGAAGCTGCGCTTCAATTAAGAGGAGAAGCAGGAAAACATCAGGTACAAATAGAAAAGGGGCGAGCTATTTCACATTCTATAGGAGGCCCTGGTGCAGCATACGCTGCTATTATCGTAATGGCTAATGAGGAGGGGATGAAATAATTATGAACAGAGAATTTCAGAATCATCAAATAAGAGATATAATACGAATCAATTATAAATATACAATGGGCGGACAATCCAAATTTTTTATAGAATTAATGAATCATAAGAAGTTATTAGGTACAAAATGTACAAAATGCGGGAAAGTTTGGATGCCACCTAGAATCAATTGTTCAGATTGCTTTGTCCCAGCGGATTGGCATGAAGTTAAGTACACAGGTACAATTGAGGTAAGTACAATAGTATGGTATACTACATCAGCATTCATTCAAAATATTCCTTATGGTACCGCCTATGTTAGATTAGATGGGGCGGATACTGCTTTATTACAGGGAATTTTTTCAGAAAATTTAGTTCCCTCAAAGATTAAAAAAGGAAAACGTGTTAAAGCCGTATTCCAAAAAGAACGAGAGGGAAAAATGACTGATTTTTTCTTTGTTCCCGAGGATGAATATGAACGATGGATATCAAAACCAGAATTTGAAGGAGGAGAATAAATATGGGAGAAGCTAGAGATAAACTTGGAAATATTGTTGAGAAAATGAATAAAAACCCAAAAGCCCAGTCAGTATTTGTTACAAATATTGCTGGAAAGGATGTTAATTGGGAAATTTCATTTCAATTCAATCTTGATGATGAAGATCCTTTCTTTTTAGAAATCAAGAATCGTGAAACAAAATTATCTAATGGTACAAAATCTGACGCAAACCTCGTAATATCTGGAGATCCCAAAGCAATTACACGAATATGTGAAGGTAAAGGAGACTTCACTCATGCAATTTCACGGGAGCAAATAACTGTAGAAAAAGGAAAGGTTATGGATGTAATTCGTCTTACTAGAGCAATAACAATTGTTTTAAAAGCAAAATAAATATTATTGTCTTATTTTTTTAATTTAAACTTAAAGAATCTTAAATTTTGACCGAAGGTGTTATAAATTGGAAGATAATTTTCTTGATGGAAAAGGAGCTCTGATTACAAGTGGATCTTCTGGCTTTGGGAGAGGCACGGCTTATGCTCTTGCAAAAAAGGGAACTTATCTTGTATTAGTAGATATTAATGAAAATCTATTAAAAGAAACTGCTAAAAAAGTTGAAAAGGAAACAGGAAAAAAGGTTATTCAATGATTAATTGAATTAATAGAGTAATAGTACTGTTGATTCACTTCCTAAAAGGAAATATTTCCTCCAATAAAGTTTCGATGTCTGGTATATCATTTACCTCAACAACTTGGCTTGTTTTTTCGAATTTTTTGAGCACTTGCCAAATTGATTCTTTTTTCTTTAGTATATCACTAAATTTTATAAGTCTTTGCTTTGCGGCATAAGATTGACCTTTAAATAAATAACAGATAGAATAGTCTTCAACGGGATTCATGAGAACTGTATTTTGCCCGAATTTTACCCTATCAATGCCTTCAGCAAATACCTCATCACTGATAGAGTTAAAAGCCGTCAAAAATCCACCGAATAGCTCATCATCAAACTTCCACTCTTTAGTAAATGGAAAGGAAAATAAGAGTACTCCGCCTTCAGCTAATATTAAAAGCAACACTGGTTCTTCGTTAACGACTTCAATAGGTTCTTCCGAGCGTTTTCCCTGAATACGGTCTAAGATTCCCTCAACAGAAGCTAATTTAATGCGTTCTGAGAAAGGGGCATCTGTTTTTTTTAGATTATCCCAAATTTCATATTGCTCAAGTAGACGATCGTGTTCGTTTGAAATTACTTGGGCAAGAAATTGATTGTTATCTAACTCTGCAAGGTGTTGGCCTTCAGTTAATAATACTTTGGTATTATCGAAATTCATCTGGATTAACTCTAACTTTGCCTGGAATATTTTTACTTCCGTGTGTAGCATACTCGACTTGAAGTGTTCGGCAAATTTAAACAAGTGTGAAATTAACGGGTTTATATCATCTATTATTTTTAAGTTATTTGTCATTTCTAATTCTTCTAAATATAGATGACATAAATGATACAATGCAAAAAGATTTAATATTATATGTTGTTGACGAGAGACATTATCTTGTATAGCAGAGATATCATCTTCAACAACAGATTTCAATAATGTTTCAGCTTCTGCTCGATCTCGTGTTCTCCCACTCTCTATTAACATTTTTCCTTTTGCGATTGAATGACAAAGGGTGATGATTTTATTTTCTGTTCTTTTTTCTAATTCTTCTAATTGGTTTAAAAATATTTTTGATTTTTCAAGAAAATTTTGTTCCAAATTAAAAAGGGTTAATGTCATGAACGTCATACCACTAAGGTTCTCAACTTTAAATTTTTTAGAGACTTCTATATTTTTTTTCAAATACTTTTCAGCTTCCTCAGAATCACCTCTAAAATAATTAAGTAATCCCAGATAAAAAAGAAAGTAAGGACAAATTGCATGAATTTTAAGATCTTTAGCAAGCTTAAGCCCCTCTTTACTATATTTTATAGCATTGGTTATTTCTCCCCTCATTGCGACCATATTTGCTAAACCGGCTAAGATTATTAGCTTTTCATTGGGGAGAATCTCCTTAATAGATAATGCCCGTTTAAAGATTTCAATACTTTGAACATAATCATTATTATTCATGTGATTTGTCCCAACTAGATACAAACTTGATGCTAAACCTTGTTGGAGATTTAATTTTTTATGAAGGTCAATACTTTTCATTCCAAAGTCTAAACTAGTGTGAATATCACCTTCTTGGGAATATACCCACCCAAGAAGTAAAGAATTGCCTGCAAAATCTGTTTCCTCCCCAATTTTTTCAATCAATTCTTTACTTTGTAAAGCTACTTCTAACGCTTTATCAAACTCTTGTCTAAATAAATAAGTCCAGATAGTTGTTTGGAATTTCCTAACTAACTGAAGAGCTTCTTCTGTTTTCCCTTCAGAAAAAAGATTTTCTGCCTGAATTAACTCCGGAGGTTTTGGATTGGGCATAGCAAAATAGTTACAATTTTATAAATAATATTTGTTGGATTAGAATTATGAAGGATATTTTCCTTAAAAGAATTGCGTAAGATGAATAGAAAGCAATTAATTAAGTAATAAAGATATCCTTGATCAATGTCTCAATTTGGGGGAGATCTTTTAATTCAGCGACTTGACTCGTCTTGTAAAATTTATCAAGAGTTTGCCATATAGAAGTTGTATCTTGTATTTTTTCTTTAAATTTGGTTAATTTCAGTTTCGCTGGATAGGATTGTCCTTTAAAGAGGTAACATATCGAGAAAGGTTCTACTGTATCCATTAGCATCAAGTCATCACCAAATTTCGCACGATCGAGTCCTTTAGAGAAAAATTCGCTACTAAAAGATTTAAAAGCGGATATAAAACCTCCAAAAAGTTCATCATCGAACTTTCCTTTATCTCTAAAAGAATAAGAAAATATAAGGACACCACCCTCTGCAATAATCAAGAGCAATACAGGTTGTTCTTCTTCTAATTCGGGAGGATTCAGGGATCTTATCCCTTGCATTCGTTTTAATATACCATCAAAAGCAGCTAACTTTATACGTTCTGAAAGGGGTGCATTTATTTCTTTTAAATTGTCCCAAATTTCTTGTTGCTCAAAGAGGAGGTCATGTTCACTAGAAATTCTTTGAGCGAAATATTGATAGTTGTGTAATTCAGCAAGATTTTGAGCCTGAGAAAAAAGACGTTTTGATTCATCAAATTTTAATTGTACTAATGCTAATTTTGCCTGAAGATATTTTGCACCACACAACTCCAAATATGAGTTTAATTTTTCTGCTAAATTAAGATACCGTAAGATTAAAGGGTTTATTTCATCCAATATTCTAGGATCGTTAGATTTTCCTAATTCTTCTATAAGTAATTCAGAGAGATTCCATAAAGTGTATTGATATATAATAGGGTTAGTAACTCTATCCTCTAGAATTTTCTTAAACGATTTTTCAGCTTCTGCACGGTCTAGTGATCTATTACTTTCTTTTAGTACAGTACTTTTTGCTAATAAGTAGAAATTATTAATTGTTTTGCTTTGTTTATTTCCATCTGCTAGGATTTTCAAACGTTCTAGGTATTCATACGCTTCTTCAAGCGCTCCAATAGTAATTTTTATAATTAGTAGAACAAATAGATTCCAACCCATATAAAAAGAATAATTGATGCTTTCACATACTTCTAGGCTTTTTTTAAGGTATTCTTCAGCTCTATCATACTTTGTTTCAATCACGAAAATATATCCTATTTGAAATATCATTATAGCATAGGGAATATAAAGTTTGATTTCTTCAGCTATTTTAGCACCATCTTCATTATATTTCAAAGCTTTTCCAAGATCTCCCCTTATGATATATATAAGTCCGAGATTTTGTAAAACAGTAACTTTTGTTACTTTTTGAATTTCTTTAATAGATAAACTACGATTGAAATATTCTATAGATCTATCAAACTGACCCTTATAGTTATAAACAAGTCCGAGCAATGAAAGAGATGATGCAATACCGGGTTGATTATTTAACTCTTCTTGAATTTCAAAACTTTTTTGAGCAGATTCTAAGCCTTCATTATACTTCCCGATTAGTACATAAATATTCCCAAGTAGGAATAAATTACCAGCAATATCTAATTTTGAACCAATTTTTTCAATCAATTCTTTACTCAGTAATGCTATTTGTAAAGCCTTATTCGTATCCATCTTATAATAATAAGTCCAGGCAGTCAGCTGGAATTTTCTAACCAGATTAAGAGCTTCTTCTGTTTTTCCTTTTTCAATAAAATCTTCTGCTTGGATTATCTCCTTAGGTTTTGAATTAGACATCTTTTATTATTCTTTCTTTATTATATAAATTCGGATTAGGAATAAGAAGTATAAACCAAATGAATTAAAAAAGCTTTACTAAAGGAGTCTTTTTCTTATATTTAAATCGATGAATCTTTTAATAAAATTTATCAACTAAGGGAGAGATTTCCCATATTAAAGATGTAAGAAAAATTTATATAAAAATGGATTCTTCACAACTTATTGGTTTTATCAAAATTTCAAATTTACTGAATGAGTAAGAGAATTTTGGCGCAAAAAAATATTTATGAATATGATGCTAAAAAGTTATTAGCAAGTGAAATACCCAAGTCTTATCCGGAGTTTAAATATCATAATAAATTAGCTGTGGTCGAAAATGACACCGATTTAGAACAATTAATTAAAGATAACCCATGGATTGATTCAGGAAAGGTGGTTGTTAAACCTGATCAACTATTTGGGAAAAGAGGTAAAGCTAATTTATTATTGCTCTATACCTAAATCAGAGTCTCCATTAGAAATATGACTTAATCCCACTAAATGATAACTTGATGCCAAACTAGCTTGATAATTCAATTTTTTAAAAAGTTCTACGCATTTCAAACCATAATCTAAACTTGATTTAATATCTCCTTTTGAAGAATAGTTCCATCCAAGGAGTAAATAATTATTTGCATGGTCTATTTCCTTACCAACTTTTTCAATTAATTCCTGACTCAGTATTCCGATTCCCAATGATTTATCATAATCTTCTCTAAAAAAAAGAGACCACGCAGACCGTTGGAACTTCTTAATAACTTCAAGAGCATCTTGCTTTTTACCCTCAGAAATGAGTTCTTCTGCATAGGTTATTTCTTTAGGTTTTGAATCGGGCATTGTTAAAGAATCACAATATTATATATTATATATTGGATTAGAATTATGAAGGATATTTTGTTTAAAAGACTTTTGGAAGGTGAATGGTAAGTATTTAATTAAATATTAAAAATCTCTTTGATCATAATCTCAATTTGAGGGAGATCTTTTAGTTCAGCGACTTGACTTGTCTTAACAAACTTATCGAGAATTTGCCATGCCGCCGGATTCTCCTGTAATTCCTCTATAAAGCTAGTAAGCTTCTGTTTTGCTGGATAACTCTGCCCTCTGAATAAATAGCAAACCGAATAAGAATTCACGGTCTCAATTAGCATAGTATAATCTCCAAATCTGGCTCTGTCAAGCCCTTTAGAAAATAACTCTCCACTAAACGTGTTAAATGCAGATATAAAACTACTTATAATATCATCTTCAAACGATAATTCTTTCGAAAATGAATGAGAAAACAAAGGAATCCCACTATCTGTAATAATTAAGATAAAAACTGGTGTTTCTGGGACTAGTTCAAGCTGTTCTTCAAATTGTTTCCCACGAATACGATCTAGCACTCCATCAAAAGATGCCAGTTTAATACGCTCTGAAAAAGGAGCATTTGATTTTTCTAATGTATCCCACAATTCCTGTTGCTCGAGGAGTCGATCATGTTCGTTTGATATACGTTGAGCTAGAGTTTGATTATTTTCTGATTCTGCGAGTTCCTGTGCTTCTGTGAACAACTTTTTAGATTCATCGAATTGCATTTGTATTAAAGCTAGCTTTGCTTGTAACAGTTTTCCATAAGTAAACGTTAGTTTTGATTGGATTTTATCCGCATAATTATATAATCTTGAAATTAGGGGATTTATTTCTTCTAGAATTTCTAAGTTATTTGATATTGCTAATTCCTCTAAATACAGGTTACACAAAAAATATAATGCCATAATATCCCTCATTAGCATGTATTGTATAAGAGAAGCATCACCTTCTATTTTAGAGAGATCTGCATCAACAACTTGTTTAAGCAGAGTTTCAGCTTCAGCACGATCGCGTGTTCTTCCACTTTCAATTAAAATCGCTCCTTTAGAGATTGAATAGACATAATTAATGAAATTACTGTTAGAATCAATAAGTAATTCCTCCAATTGCTTTAAATATCTGTTCGCTTCTTCAAGATTTTTTTCTTCAATGAAAACAAATATTAAACTACATAAAGTAAATCCATTTATTGGGATGTTTTTGATCTTTTGTAAAAGATCTAAATTTCTTATTAGATAATCTTTAGCTATATCAAAATGTTGCATATACAAATTAAAAACCCCAATTAAATACAAGAAAAAGGTGCAGAAAAAATAAGCCTTATTTTCTTGCGCCAGTTTAAGTCCCTCCTCACTATATTCTATAGCCTTTGACAACTCACCTCTCATTCCATATATAAATCCGATGGATGACAAACTACCTAATTTATCTATTGGGGCAATTTCTTTTACTGCTAAAGCCCGTTCTGCGAATTTAAGTGCTTTGTCAAAATTAGAAACTTGCATGTAAGTTCTCCCAAGTAAAGTTAAACTTGATGCCAAACCAACTTGGAATTTCTGTTTTTCAAAAATTTCTAAGCTTTTCTTAGCAAATTTTATAGCGATTTCAAAAGAAGTGGTTTCAAAGGTACCAATTTGAGTATATATATTTCCAAGCAATAAATAAGAATAGGCTTTATCTATCTCAGTCCCAATTGCTTCTAAAAAATCTTTATTTTGTAGCGCAATCTTTAATACTTTTTTAGGTTCAAAGAAAAGCTGATTCCAAGCTTTAGTTTGGAGAGGTCTTATTATTTCCAATGCTTGTTCTGACTTCCCTTCTTTAATAAGTTGTTCGACGCGACTTATATCATTCGTGCTTGGATCAGACATTTTCTATCAATTTTTGTTTTTGATCAATATTTATTGGATTAGAATTATGAAGGATATTTTATATAAAAGACTTTTTGAAGGTGAATGGCAAACTTAAAATTAATAAAATCCAGCTATTTTTTTGATTTTCATCATCCAAAAAGTAGATTCTAATTCTAACCATATCTTCTTTCGTCTATTTTCCCCTAATCCCATAAATGGGCTGAAAATCCAATAGCCCTGATCTTTCTCTTGTAAGAAATCCCTAGGGAAGATATAGGTTCCTTTGTTAGTTTTAAATTCCTTGAGATAAGTTATAGCTCGTTCAAACCATGGATGATTAAGAGTAATTGGAAAATGGGCCATAAGAAATACAGCCAACAAGAATTTAATTGTTCTTGGATGGATTGGACTAACATCTTTTATTGGATCTTGAAAATATCCTGGTAATAGCATTTGATATGCCCCTGCATGATATTTATCTCCCTTATTAAGAGTAATAGGAAATGGATGAAATTTCTGATATTCTGATTGTAGAATATAATCCACAATATTGTTCAAATTCGTTTGATCATCTATCTTTAACAGATTATTAGTTTGCAAAGCTGCAAAACCAAAAAAACTATAGACATTTGGCAATTTTAATGATTTATTTTGGGTGATTTCTGGATTAATGAGGGGTCTTCCACGAAAGCTTGCTGGCATAGGAGGATAATTTTTAACTTCAACATATATATTATATCCCATCTTTTCAATCATATTATTTATCTTGTAAATTTCATTTTTTAGTATATCAATTATGGTCTTAGCCGCTTTGGATTCATTGTTTGCATATCCAGCCATTGCAAGAAAGGAAGAGACTATAATTGAATTATAATCTTGAAGCAAAACTGGATTCTCAACACTTTTTATCAAGGTGTTTATAAAAGGTTGTACCAACCTATCAAGCATGGGATTTCCTTCTTTAATTCCTAATTGTACAAGTTTGGGCACATAATTTTCAAAAAAAGATTTTTTATATCCATGTATCGCGAAAGGTATTCCCCTAGACATTTCATTCTGTAAGTTTAACCACTTCTGAACATAGTCACTCTTCAATAAACTGGCATACAGTTCTTTAACATCAAACTTTTTTTTATTTAAGTTTGTCATTAATTCCAAAATAGTTCGATATTTTATTACTGGACCACCATTTTCGAATAACCAACTAATAATCTCCGCTCTATTGTTGTTCTTAGGAGTGTTCATCTTTAATACCATATTTATTGGATTAGAAATAAAAAGGATGTGTTCCTTAAAAGAATTATCTAAGTCCAATAATAAAACTAAGAACTTAAAGTGAGATAAATGATTGTAGCTGCGATTCAAATGAAAGCAGAATTAGGGGAAGTGAAAACCAATTTAAAATCTGCTCATCGATTAGCAAGTAATGCTTTTGATGAGGGTGCTGAACTAGTAATATTGCCCGAATTTTTTACCAGTGCGGTAGCCTTCCATCCAAAAATGCTTGAAGTTGTTAGACCAATTGATGGAGAACCATTGCAATTACTTAAAAAATTGGCTAAAAAGCATAATGGGATTATTGGTGGCTCATTTATAGCCCAAAGAAACAATGAAAGCTATAATACTTTTGTACTTACTTTTCCTGACGGATCTACTCTCTTTCACGATAAAGATCAACCGACTATGTGGGAAAATTGCTATTATGTCGGAGGAAGTGATGATGGAATACTTGAAACTAACATTGGAAATATTGGTGCTGTATTATGTTGGGAGTTTGTACGTTCTCGTACTGCTAAACGTTTACTAAATCGTGTTGATTTAATAGTAGGAGGTTCATGCTGGTGGTCACCGCCAACCAATACACCAATAGTGCTTCAAGAAAGGAATCTTGAATTGATGATTGAAACACTAGCTAAGTTTGCCAGAATGTTAGGTGTGCATGTAATACATGCCGCTCACGCTGGAGATTTTATAGGTGAAATGCCATTTATGCCAAACTCCGAATATAAGTCTTACTATGTAGGAGAAACTCAAATAGTCGATGGTAATGGAAAAATAATAGAACGTATGACTCGTGAAGAAGGCGAAGGATTTATCATGGCAGATATAGACATCAAAAAGAAATGCGAACCTTCGGAAAGCATCCCCGATCGGTTTTGGATTCCAGATATGAGCCCCGCACTGAATCAAACATGGGAACGACTCAACAATCATGGGGAATTATACTATCGTAATACAACAAAACCATATAGAGAACAACATCCTTTATAATTGTGTAGCAAAGATTTAACGAATGAAAATTCTTTTAATCAATATTTCAAAAAGAAAAGGAATTAAACCTAGATTTATTAATTAAGAGTTAATTTTATATAGAAAAATATTTATCAAATAGTATGGGAAAGAAAAAGAAGAAGTCTCGAAAAAAGCTACTTCAAACCGCATTGAGTTATCAAAATCAATACAATATTCATCAAGAAAAAATAAAAAATAATCCCGAATCAATT
>JAEOTL010000530.1 GCA_016839845.1 Promethearchaeota archaeon | reverse complement strand
TCTAATTCATTTAATCCTTGAGAGATATTATCAACAAATAACTCTAAAGAATTTCCAATATTTCTTGGAGGAATATCAATCCAAATTTGTTTCGATGGATTACCAATTGCTTTAATCGATTCTAAATATTTATTCCAAGCACTACATCTTATCGTAAAATTGAGGTTTGCATCACAATTTTTTCCTTTTGAAACATGCATTCCGTAAAGTGATTTAATTCCATAGCAAAAATCACTTGAAATGCCACTCTCTATACCAATATCATACATTTCATTGTATTTTTCATTTATAGTTTCAATTACATCTTCAATAATACCATCTATTGTATTGCTAATCTCTTTTACTCCTAAATTCTTTACAAAACCAAGAAAGTTAGAGACCTGTTTCATACCAAATATATTGGAAGCTGAACCTAAATAAGTGAGATATTTATTGATCTTAAATATTTGCATCCTAATTGGAAATACTGGGATTAAATCTGGAAAAGCATAGACTAAATCTGAAAAAGGAAGTGCAACTGATATTAATTTCTTTTTTTCTCTGAATTTCTTTCTTTTTAAGTAGGCTCTTCCACTCAAAAAATTGTAAGCCATATTTAAAACTGAGGAAAATCTAATTATTTCATCTGCTACTAAACTCACTTTTACATCATCTCCAAAAATGCTTCAATTCTTGTATTAAGTTGACCACGAATCGCTCTTGAATAATCCCGCTCTAAATTTAATACTTGAATTCCCTCATTTTGCAATCGATTTTTTAAATGAGATGACATTATAGCCATGTGGTCACAGAATTTAATAATATGGTTAATTACTCCTAATTTTTTCCCGGTCTTACTGCGATGTTCATTATAATATTTTTGTATTAAAGAAATTCTGTTTTCCAGAAAATTTGGAACAGAATGGTCACTATAAATATTTTCCTTAAAACGCTGAGTTATTAACTCCAAGGGATCTTTTGATGACTCTAAAATCCTTTCTTCTATTAATTGAGAATAATAATTAAAACCAAGCCATGTATCAAAAAAAATAATATTTCCCCCTCCCTCTTCAATTAACGTAATAAGAGGGTCGTTAATAAAAATAGAACAACCCGTTAGGAGGATATCTTTTCTATTTTTAATAGTTTCAACAATATTTTGCCTACGGTTTTGAAAATATTCTTCTAATTCGGGAGTTATATCTGGTCCATATAAAATTGCTTTTTGAAGAATTTGTAATTTTTCTTCACCTTGCATAGGAATGTCATTGATTTTTTTTAGAATCTCTTTAAACCTATTATATTTCTTAATACTTTCATGTAATGTTTCGGATTCAATTTTTTTTCCTATGATTTTTTCAAGTTGTTCTTTAAAATTAACCAATTCTAGTTTGAAATACTTGGAACTATTCTCATTTTTAGTATAAGATAGGTAAAAATTCAGACGTGGAATATTAAAATATTTACTAATAATTTCTGAAGCACAAATATCCGAAACACAATGATTTGATACAATAGTATAATCTATAAGATCTAAAAATCTATATTCACCAGGTTTTGTCGAAAATAAACCAATACAAGATTGAGCAAATGCACAAGTAGAAGGAGGTAAATAATCGAAACTTGCTTCCATTATCTCATCATTTCCCGCAAAAATTAATCTTAAAGGGAAGAAACCAGCAGCATCCAATAATTCCTCGGGGATGTTATCATGAGAAATAAATGCTACAACCTTCTTTCCTTCTTCTTTTTTTTCTCTCAGAAATGCAGTGAAATCTGATAAAAGCTCTGAAGTATCCATTTTACTATTTATAAACTTTGAATATTAATCAAAAAAGAGTTAATTATTCATAAAATTTATCATACTTAACAAAAGGTAAAATTTATGTAAAAAATGTTTAAGAAATTAACTATTATTTTGGTCTTGAGCAATGAGAGCAGCTCCAATTGCTCCTGTTAGTTGTGCACTACTTTTTCCATTAAATACTGGAATAACAACTTCAAATCCCAATTCATGCTCTATAAATTTCTTAACTCCAATATTTTTAGCAACACCACCACAAAAAACTAAAACAGGTGCAACTCCTATTCGTTTAGCCATTCCAGCAACCCTTCTTGCAATTGATTTATGAATTCCCGCAGCTATATCTTCTTTTCTTGACCCTTTGGCAAAAAGAGATATAACTTCGGATTCAGCAAAAACGGTACATGTTGAACTAATTGATGCAGGATTATTAGATTTAAGTGCTATTTCTCCAATATCTTGGATGGGAACCTCAAGAGCTCCGGCCATCACCTCAATGAAACGTCCTGTTCCTGCAGCGCACTTATCGTTCATCTGGAAATCGATTACATTGCCAGTTTTCTTAGATATTACAATTGCTTTACTATCTTGCCCGCCTATATCAATGACAGAATTTGCTTCAGGATAAAAATATTGTACTCCACGTGCATGTGCTGTGATCTCAGTAATTCGATCATCCGCAAAAGATACAGTGTTCCTACCATAACCAGTACTCATAACATAAACATCATCCTTTTTTAAGTTATGTTGCTCTAAAAGATCCTTGAACAAATTACTTCCTACACGTTTAAAATCGTATGTAGATCGTCCTACACGATAATCTACGATATTTTTGTCGTCCAATAATACCACTTTTGTTTCTAATGATCCAATGTCTACTCCACATGTTTTCACTTAATATATCACCTAATAGTATATAATCTTGCTAAAGTGTAAAATGAAAATCGAAAATTAAAATTT
>JAEOTL010000529.1 GCA_016839845.1 Promethearchaeota archaeon | reverse complement strand
GGAATTGTACGTAATTGGAGCGGAAGATTTTTAGCCATTTCCATTATTAGAGCTTCATGTAAATACTGCTTAGTTTCCTCAGCAAAATCTTTAGTTATTTTATTCACCTGATATTCAAACATTCCAAGTATGAAAATAGCAGCACTATAAATCTTCTCATTATCATTTTTTAAACATTTGATTGCCCCTTTTCTGGCCATATTATCTAAATATATCTCTAATTCATTAACAGTGAGTTTAAATCCTAATGAATTTAACCGCTGGTAGATATCTTTCAAGGATTCAAAATTTTCATATGTAAAATTCAAATGACGCGCAATTTTTGCTTCCTCAGGAGTAAAAAGTCTCTTCAATAAACGTATTTCTACACCAGATTTAGTTGTAGGAAATCCAACTGGAAACGTATCTATATGTTGCTGTAAATCTCTATATATTTCCCCACTAGAATTCTCTTTCAATTTGGTCTACCCAAATCAATATATACTATAAAAATAAGAGTGAATGTTATTAAATTATTTTAATAAAATCTCAAAGTATTCATTGAGGAGGGGATAAAATCGTTTTAATACTTCTTCCCCTCGGACTGTGGTGTGGTATTTTGTAATATCTTAAATTACCATAACCGTTTCACGAAAATCGCCCTCATTTTAAATCCAAAATATAATTCTGTTAGATTTTTATGTAAAATCTAGAAGTAATAACACTATACCGGCAATAATTAATGCAACGGCTATAATTATATTAATTGCTCTAGTAACATCTGGTCCAACTTTATTATATAGCCATCTCTGTCTACCCCATCCCTCCCCAATGCGAAAAATTCCCCTTATTACAAATAAAGCGAGTCCACAAATAATAAGGACTATTCCTACTATTTGATAAGCTTCCATAATTGATTATCCTCCAATTTTGTTTTGTTTTTTTATTTTTTCTATTTTAATTTTCAGCTTCTTTTTCGAATAGATCCTCAAATTCCAATCCTAGTCCCTCAGCAATTTTAACTAATAAACTTTCAGTAAAACTTGAGGTTAGCTTTTCGTCATCTATTTCGCTTAAAGAAGCTAGTTTATCGAGGCTGATACCTGCTATTTCAGAAAGCTCTTTTGATTCTGCTAACGATTTACCCTCTAAGATATCTTTAATTATAGGTTCCCGATAAAAAATTTTATCTAAAGGTTTTTCAAAAATTTCTGTTAGCTTAAAGGATAATGTAAGCGAAGGATTATAATCCCCTTTTTCTAAATAATAAATTGTTTGGCGAGAAACACCTACTTTATTAGCTAACTCTTGCTGAGTTAAACCGAGCTGTTCTCTATAATCCCTAACATTTGATTTAATTCTTTTTACAAATTTCAGATGCTTCTCACCATAAGTATTTTAAACTTGACTTTTACCTTTAAATAATTGAAAAAAAAGAATTTTAAACTAATTTAAAAAGATCCTCAACCTTACACTTTAAAACCTCAGCTGTTTTAAATGCTAACGCTAAACTTGGATTATATCGACCTTCTTCTAAATATTTAATAGTTTGAATTGGAACGCCTACTTTTTCTGCTAAAGCAGCAGGAGTCATATTAGCATTTTCTCGTTTTTCCTTTATTGTGGTTTTTAGATATTCTCCTTCTCGCATTTTTGAGAGAATATAGCTAATAAAATTATCGAAAGCAATTTCTTCAGGTTTAAAGATTTTATCTTCTAAACCACTTGGAATTGTAGAATATTTAGTCAACCTATCTTTAATCTTTTCTTCGATAATATTAGGGTCAATTAATCCCGGAATATACCCTTCTGGGCGAACAACACCTCCTTTAGCTCCTTTAGCTGCCGCTGATGATCCCGCAGTCTCAACTTTAACGGTATAAATTTTAAACATTCTATCAAAGACTCCGTTGGTAATATTTATGTTTTGAATTCTGCTATGTGGTATAGTAGCTCTGATTCTATTAAAAACTCCATGATTGATAATTATATCACTTTCTAATATTTCATAAGAAAACATGTTCACAAATCGATAAAAATACCAGAATGTAGACAATAAAACTACAATAAATGGGATCACTACTGCAAAAATTATTATCCATAAAGCCCAGTCAAGTTGAAATGATGCTTCAAAAAAGTATAGCAGCCAAACGCTTCCAATTACCCAAGAGGCATAAAATATAAGATAGCCAATAATGGTCTTTAAAATCTGTTTCTTTGCATATTTAGGAGAAATAGTTCCTTTGAAAGCTGATTCAGTTTTACTCATTTTTTTCCTCCATTTTATTTAATTATTTTTTTATGTAAACTATAATTGTACTAAGATTTTGGGTTTTCAAATCTCAAAATAGCATATTTTGAAATTCTACTTCTCTATGTAATATTTATTTACATATATATTTAAACTTATCGATCAGGTTTCAATATCACAGTTTAGAATCTTTCTTCTTCCTTTTTCCTTAATGTTGAATGGACTTTACATTATCAAGTTTTCTTTAATATTCTATGATTATTCAAACTGCCTTAAAAATGGATGAGAAGCTCATCCAAGGAGATAATCCAATTGTTTTCTATAGAGAACATAGAGAAGATTTAATAAATCTTTCTCAGAGATCTAATTAATATTTTATAAATATCTGAGAAGCGAGTAAGAGATTATAACCAGACTGCCATAAGCCACATTTTGTATATGCTATTTAGATTATAGGATGATTTTGGATTGAAATATATATCTCTTAAGATTATAATTCATTAGTTATTTGTATAATTTTAAGCTCTCATGGTTCGCTTTGATTTCGATTTAGGTATTCAAGAAGTTTTTAATAAGAATTTCTCTGATATTAAAAAAAGTAAGTGGACAAGTTGGTTAGATATTTCATCACGAGAAGATTATGAGAACTTAGTCCTCAAATTAACTTGTTTGTCAAATGTGGAAAACCTTTACGAAATTATAAAAAAGGAGGAAACTGAATCAAAGGATTTTTCCGTTAATGTCGAATCTTATATAAAAACATACAATAGCAAAAATCCCTTAGTTATGTGTCATACTTCAGGTACAACAAATAGTAAAGGAATAAAGTGGTTCAATATGACAAGACAAGTAATCGAGGAAATATGGGCACCAGGAATGCAGGCTATATTTGAATCTAGTGGATTAAACTCTAAATCATCAGCAGTTATATTTGTTCCCTCGAGGATGGCGTTTGACGGTATAAATAATCCCGAGGAAAAAGAATATTATTCATTATACTCATCTGAATTTTCACAAAGGATAATGCTTTCAATAATCAATCCTGCATCTTATCTATTATATGAGTACAAAAAATCAATTGATTTACTTACAATCTCAGAAATTCTCTCATTGGATAACATCAAGGTTATATCTGCACCTTCAGCAACCATTTTAAAATGGGCAGATATAGAAAAACTAACCTTAGGAATTAAAAACTCTTTAGCTTCTCAGGATATGGGAAAATCCAAAGCTTTAGATGAATTACTTAAGATTATCGAAGAAAAGGGATTAATTAAGGCCACTAAAATAATCCAAAAAAGATTATCCAAGAAACTTTCTAATGCTGTATTAGTTTTTAGCATCAGTTCTTTATCTGAGTCTCAATGGGAACTTTTACGTTCCTTTATGGGTTGGGAAAAAAAAGAGGAACGTTTTACTAACCTTTATGTTGGGTCTGAAATTGGACCGTTTGCTGCGAGTATCGGATTAGGAGATTTTGAAGTCTCAAGAAAAAATAGACTTTTTGTATTTCCATTGACATTTCCGACAATAGAAAGCAAGGGTAAGAAAGAATTAATTTGCTACTCAGATCAAGCAATAGGAAGATTGTTTGTTTCAAGGATGCAGAATTCAGAGCCATTGATAAATATTAACACTGGTGATGTTATTAGAATTGAAAACCAAGAGGGATTACCTCAAATTAATGGGAAAATAATACGATTTGGTTTTTCTTTAAAATATCCTATAACCATATCTGAAAAGATAATCCTACCCAGAAATTATAAAGTCTATGCCGGTGATTATTTTTCCTGTCAAAATCTTAAAATTATTGAACCTAGAAATCTTCTAAATTGCTTGTCTGAAAACTGTAAAGATGATATAGATAATATGTTATTAGTAAAAAATGGGGACAATTTAAAATCTTTAAGAATAATTATTCCTCATTCTAATAACGATCCGTGTTCTGATTATGAAAAGTATTCTAAAATTGTAGAAAATTGTTCTAAACCTAGAGATCTCATCAATTCAATAAAGAATGGCAAGATAGAGTTGAAAATAATAGATGAACAACCTGTACAATTCCTGAAAAATCGAACTGAATTATTATCTAAAGTCAGAGAGGGCCAAATTCCGAAAGGTATCTTAAAGAAGTGGCCGTTATATATTATAATCCCTACTGAGAATAGGTAGTAAGGAAAATCTTGTTTGGTTATTTTATGATTTCGAATTAAAGCTATTTTAAATCAAAGTAATCATTGAGGAGGCTTGAAAAAAATTAAATAGATGAGTTTAATTCTTTTGAATTTGGAAAGATTAAGACTTAAGAAATTATTTAATTCTTTAACTCTCTTACGCAAAGTAACCTCAGAAACGGCTACTATTTCAAATAGTTGAAATTGCAGAAAAACACTGATACTGATAGTTTTAAAATCTTACTTTTTAATTTTTAATAAATCAATGAAAAATTCCTAACTTTCACGAGATTGATGAAGCTCAGAATTTCTAATTGTGTTGTATAATTTTTTTAATTTTTGTTTCCATAAAATTAAGTGTGAACAAACGCCTTTAAATATTTAAAAGCTGTATATAAAAATAACATACTCTTAAAAAATAATATAATTTAATAAAAATTTAAGTAAAGATTTGAAATAGTGGAGGAATCTAAAATGGCAGGTTCAGAATATATAAGTTGGAGTCCTATTAGACGATTAATGAAACATAATGGGGCTGTAATTGTCGCTCGAGATGCTGTAAATGAATTGGTTGATTGGTTGGGTACATCTGCTGAGAAATTGACAAAAACAGCGTTATCATTAACCAAACACTCAAAACGTAAAAAAATAACTCGGGATGACATCCTTTTAGCTATTAAATACTTCTAAGTAGGTAAAAGGTGCGAGATTTCATATTTAAATCTTTTTTTTTTCTTTTTCCTCAAAATTTTCATATCGGGTCTGATAATTATAAGCAGTCTATTAGTTTTCAGATAATATCTTGAATTTGTAAAAAAATAGAAATTAAAAATTAGTTAGTTTAGAGTTTCACTTCAAAGCTGCTTTAGCTTTTTCTATGTCGTCTACTCCGATTATAAGTCTGTTAAGCGCCGCGAAATAGATTAGATCTATATTAACACCAGCATCACTTATTTTTCGAGCTATCTTCCCACCAGACCCGGGCTGTATTAATATATTTTTCCCAGGTTGTCCTGTCAAAACGAGCACTTCGCGTACAGCACTAACTTGAAATCCAGCTTGTTCGAGTACAGAACGAGCTTTAGTCTCATCTTCTACCAAAATATGTATAAAAGCTTCATCCTTTAATGGAATTCCAACTACTCCTTCCATATTGATTCCATTTTTCCCAAGAGTTTCCCCCAGGTCTGCAAATGAGCCTGGAACGTTTTTCAAAATAACAGTTAAATCTTTCATTTTTTACGCCTATTATTGTTAATTTATATTAATTTAAACCTTATTTCAAGTTTTTTCTTTCTTTGATTGATATTATCAATAAGATGATGTTTAAATTTTAAATATTATTTATTGAAACTTTTTTTGCTAATGGTACTCATTCTTTCGGTTATTCAAACTAAAAAAAAGTAAATAGAATAATAAGCAGAATCCGCAAATTATTCAAATAATAAAACGGAAAGGGAATGTTTTGGAAATGAAATCTTAAATTTTTCACCAGATACATTTACTTCAAACTCTCTTGGAAATACTACATCAGGATTTTCAAAACTATTATAAGATTTTAAACTTTCCGCGGTTAAGATCATTCCAGACGAAGATTTAACAGCAAAACCATTAAGGTTAATTTGACAGGTCAAATCCTCAAGAGCTCGATTGACTATAAATAGATAAACTCCATTATCTCCTACTTTGACAGCCGAACCATCTAATGCTAAAGCAGTTGATTCTTCTAATTTTGGACATTCAATTTGAGTCAAGACTGAAACACCCTCAGTACAAGGTTTATACATTTGAAATACAAAATAAGTAGAACGTAAAAGAACACCTCGATTATCGGCAAAAATGAGACCTCGTGTATTAACGACAGGAGAATAATTGGCTATTGAGATATTTGCCGCATTTCTTAGGATTATATTCAAAAATCCTGCAGTATAGAGTGCATGAGCTAAATCGTATTGCTCTGGGGCTTTATTTTTATCATTAACATCCGTGGTCCAAGGACTATGAATCCACCCATACTCGTTCCATTCAGTTATAGCTATCTGAATCAATTCATCCCTTCCGATTCGTTTACACGCGTTTTGTATTTCTCTAATTACTCTCCTTAATTTTCGTTCAACCTTCCTCAATCCTATAGATGCCTTTATGTGAGATATCCTTTCATCGGGGTCTCCTATTTGAAGGTAATGATGCCAGGCGAGGACATCGATTACTCTTGAAAATTCGTCGTTCGAAAGCAGTTGTGTGTTCCATCTAGAAACAAAGGAACTGGGATCTGCTCCTACAGCAACAAACTTAAGTGATGCATCAGATTTTTTCATGGTTCTAATGAATTCAAGCGCATCCTTCGCATAGTCAGCACCATTTTTGTAATATCCAATCTGCCATGAGCCCCAACATTCATTTCCTAATCCCCACCATTTAACATGGAAGGGTTCTGAGTATCCTGTTTTTTTACGAAGTTCTGCTTCTGGACCACTAACAGCATTACAATAACGAACCCATGCAGCAGCTTCTTCTGGTGTTGGATTTTCATCGCTGCTTCCTACACCCACGCAGATCATAGGTTCGGTACCAATCCGTCGACAATGTTCGATAAATTCAGTGGTTCCAAAATGATGACTTTCAAATTCATCCCAGACGGGGTTTTTACGAGCTACACGCTTATTTTTAGGTCCAGCACCCCATTTCCAATGATATCCACTAGCATAATTACCCCCAGGCCATCTTAATATAGGAGGCTCAAGGCCTTTCAGTGCTTTTTCAACATCCAAGCGATATCCATCCGAGTCAGAATGAGGGGATCTCTCTTCATATATTCCACCATAAATTTGGCGAGGAAAGTGTTCAATGAATTGCCCTAACACGAAGGGATTAACTTTTCCAATTGATTCATTTAAAACTATTTGTATTGAAGCTTCTCGTTCAACCACGATTATCATTTATTTTTTAATTTTTAGTACATAAATCTTATTGCTCGATTACTTTAAATAAAGGTTCACAAAAAAAATTACAGAAAAGTCAAAAAGAAAAGTCAAAAAAAAAGGGTTATAAGGTAAACTATTTAAGAATTTCTGCGGTAGTTCTGACTTTCAATATATCATTCGTAAATTCGGCAATTTTATTTATAGCCTCTTCGGATTCAGGTAAAACTTCGAATCTTATTTGTTGAAACACATGTAGCATATCGTCCCATGCCTGCAAAGTGGCATTCACTCCTGCTTTCTTAGCTTTTTCCACGAAACGGGAAGCGTCACTATAAAGCATTTCACATGTGCTAACTTGTATTAATATAGGGGGTAACCCATTTAAATCACCATGCAGCGGGGAGACGTACGGATTGTGGGGGTCCTCTCCAGCAAGATAGGAGACTACCCACCAAAATAATCCCATATCTGACAATCCCGGATCTGTTGGTCCATTTTCAAAGAAGGAATCATCTGATAACGTTAAGTCCGTTGCAGGGGATAGACAGATTGCTCCAGCAGGTAACTCAATTCCCTGATCTCTTAGTTTTAAAAGAGTGGCAAGGGTTAAGTTACCTCCAGCAGATTCTCCAGCAATAATTATGTTCTCACTCATGAATCCATTAGATAACAACCATTTATATGCAGTAATACAGTCATCTAGTGATGCAGGGAATGGATATTCTGGGGCAAGACGATAATCAATACTGAGGATCTTTAATTTGGTAGCCTTTGCTATAGCAGCAGTTATCTTCCGTGCAACTGCAGGTGAACCAAGTATCCAACCACCCCCGTGAATATGTAAAATGACATGGTCTTCTATCGAATTAGGGGGAATAATCCATTCAGCAGGGATAATTTCAAGCATGGTGGGTTTGATTTCTATCTCACTCGCTATAGGAAATTTTTCCAACTCTTGTTTTGCAGTATTATCAAACGCATATCGTAATAATCTTGTCAAATAATCTCGTTCCTCATCTGTCAACAAATCATGGAGTTCAACCGCTCCCTTTTCTCTTTTAAAGAACAATTCGTTTAAATCCATAGCTTTTTTGTATATTTCTTGAAAGTTATATGGTTTGTTTTCTTCAAGAGCCGTAAATTGAAATACAATTTTCATAGTATCATTAAACATATCATCCTGAATTTTGAGGATATCAGGTCTTACTCTTTTTCGATCTAAAATTGGCATTTTCTTCACTCTTAAACATTAAATTTCTTATCAGTTTGAGTATAAGATACCTTTCTATATAAAAATTCATCATTAATGATATATTAGTAGAAGTAAACATGAAAAAAATCATTCTTGCAACTAAAAAAATTTAAAAAAAACGTATAATTATATTTAGGCCATGCTTTACCTTTCCTAATAATTATAGAGGTCAAAATTATGCAATTAGGAATAATAGGTTTAGGTAAAATGGGCGGAAATATAGCACTGCAATGTATTGATAAAGATATTGAAGTTATTGGAAAGGATCTTGCCGAGAGACCTGATCTTGAGCAGAAAGGAGTAAAGGTTGTAATTGATTATGAGAAATTTGTCAAGTCCTTGAAGTCTCCAAGAGTTATTTTTCTTTCTTTACCCGCGGGTTCTTTAATAGATGAAGTAATCAACGAACTAATTCCTTTCCTCGATCCTGGAGATATTTTTTTAGATGGGGGTAATTCTTACTACAAGGATTCACAGCGAAGGGCAAAAGAACTTGAAGAAAAAAGATTCTATTTTGTTGATTGTGGAACTAGCGGTGGTTGGGAAGGGGCAAGATATGGAGCTTGTTTTATGGTTGGTGGAGATAAAAAAGCAATAGAAATTTGTAGACCTATTTTAGAGAAATTAGCAGTTAAAGATGGGTATTTGCACTGTGGATCTTCAGGTAGTGGGCATTTTGTGAAATTGGTACATAATGGAATTGAATTCGGTATGTTGCAGGCAATAGGCGAGGGTGTAGAGTTATTAAATCGATCAGAATTTGATCTAAATCTGCCGGACATTTTTAAGATGTATTCGAACGGTTCAGTAATTAGAGGATGGTTGGTTGAGCTAATGGAACAGGGGCTTAGGGAATTTACTAATATAGAAGAAGTTCCTGCATTTATTGAGGATACGGGTGAAGTCAATTGGCTTGTTCAAGAGGCAATTAACAAAGAAATACCAATTCCATTAATAACTCAAGCTGTTATAGAGCTGTTTAAATCAAGGATAAAACCCAAGGATTCATATCGAGCAGTTGCTATTATGCGACATGGATTTGGGGGCCATCCCTATGGAGAAGATGATTACATAGCTAATGAACGAAAAGTTAGTAGAATTCATAAACTTTAACGCTTCATTTTTGAATTCCATAAATATAGAGTAAACAGCATCCGTGGCAAATTGACATTAACTTGTGTTTATCCATGTATTCACGGAATTTTGTAAATTTTTCTCCCCCCCAAATCTCTTGAAGACTATTTTGATGTAAGATCCCTACGACAAGATCATAAAAAACATGACAAGGAACAACATCTCCGTTAGCCGCTATGTCTGTTGATTGCCACGGGAGTGGACATGTGTCATACTCTACGGATAGATTTTCCCAATCTGCTTTAAAATAAGCTATTAAATCCTCAGTGGAACTTAGTGGAGGTTCTCTAATCACCCTTATACCCTTTTCCTCGAGGTATGGCATAACGGAATTGAGTTGCCTTGAAAGCTCAACCAAATCCATGACCTCAAAGTCATCATAAGAGCGGACCATCCCTTTCCAGTATCTATTACTTGTAATATTGAAATTAGATTTCAAAAAACTTTCATATTCTTTACCCATTTCTTCGGTAATATAATTTTCCAGCTGAATGGTTATGGTTTGAAAATAGTTTAAATTTAAATCTTCAAGAAAAAACTTTTCAGTTTGGAGATAATTAATGGGAGTTATAGTATACAATAATCCGATCCTTGGAAATTCTTTATTAGTTCTTATTTTTTCTTCATATAAAACCTTCAAACCTTCAATAGCTTTATCATAACTCCCTTTTCCTCTTTGTATATCATTAACATCTTTAGGGCCGTCTAAAGAAACCCTTATTGAATCAAATCCTACCTCAACCAGCATTCGTGCATATTTTTTTAAAAGTGTTCCATTTGTTGGAGTATCAATACTTGCACCAGAAGCTTTAATTGCTCTAACTATCTTTTCTATTTCAGGATGAGTGAGGGGTTCTCCTCCAAAAAGACTATAAAACTTTATTCCTGATTCTTTTACAATTTGCTCAATGAGTCCTATTTCCATTAATTTTGGTTTGTCTTTGTGATTTCGATTCGAATAAGTACCAGTGTCACCCCAATAATAACACATTTTACACCTTAAATTGCATCCTTCAGTTATTTGCAGCGCTGCACTTATGGGTTTTCTTCTTGCTTTTCTTTTACTCATCTCTAGCTCACACTCTAATAGCTAAATTCGTCAATATTTTTATACCATGGGATTTCATTTTAATGGATTCGTGATGTTTTAATAGTATATAGACATAAAACTTAATTTATTTACATCTCTTTCCTATAAAAGCTTCTTTTTAGTTTAAATTTTTGATGTGAAACCTTATTAGTTCGATACCAACAGTTCAAGAGGAAAAATTCGACAAACGCCTTCTAATCGTTTTTATGATTCAATTTACAGAAGTATTAGGATTTAGTAGCGTGATGCCGCTTATTCCTATTTTAGGAATAAATTTAGGTCTGAACGAGTTACAAATAGGATTAATTCTAAGTATATTTAGTATTTGCCAACTCTTCGCCAGTCCAATTACAGGCAAACTTAGCGATAGGTTCGGAAGAAAACCGTTGTTAATATTTAGTCAAACGAGCACTCTTGTTGGTTTTTTTCTTCTTGGGATAGC
>JAEOTL010000067.1 GCA_016839845.1 Promethearchaeota archaeon | reverse complement strand
ATTATGACCTTCTTCTAAAATATATTCTTATCTATAATTAAATGCTAAGTAATCAAATATAAAGTCAATTGGTATAAAAGTGAAGTTTTTTCTGTATTTGTTTAGTATTTTACAAAAAAAATAAATATTAACTTATCATAAATCTTCTACATAGTAGTCCATACATAATTTTGGCGAAAATAATATGAAAAAAACTCTAATGAATAAATCTATAATCTTAACTTTAGGATTCATTCTAATCTTATCACTATTTATTTCTATTGATATTGATAACGGTATTAATGGTAAATTTAATCTTAACAAAAAAAAAGTTAGCCTTTCTAAAGTATCTGGAACTATAAGTATCATTAATAATTTAGGATGGGAAAATGCCAAGATTGCTGGAATTTGTACAGGGAATGGTACTTTTTCTGCTCCTTATGTTATTGAGGATTTAATAATAGACGCTGGAGGTTTAGAAAGCTGTATTCACATAAGAAATTCTACTGTTCACTTCATAATTAAGAATTGCACACTCTATAATTCAGGAGAGACATTCGAAGGGGGAATTTATTTACAATCTGTATATAATTCTCAAATTATTAATAATAATTGTTCCTCACATCATCTTGGGATTTATTTTATCAATTGTCATAATAATAGCATTGTGGGCAATATTGTGAATAAAAATGCTGTGGGAATACTTTTAACAGAATCAAGTGGTGATAATATTATAAAGAATAACATAGCAAATAATAATAACGTTTCTGGGATTGATATTAACTATAATAGCACCAAAAATTACGTGTTAGGTAACACTGCTAACAATAATGGATTCAGAGGGATAGGGACATGGGAAACTGATAATAACACCATTTCAGGAAATACAGCAAATAATAATGGTAGATTTGGTATAAATGTGTTTGAAGGTAGGTTTACCAAAGTGTTGAATAACACAGCTAATGACAATCACGAAGTAGGTATACATATCTTTCGTTATAGCAATAATAATATTTTGGAAAATAAAGCAAATAATAATGGACAGGTAGGGATTCACTTATGGCAGAGTGATGATTGTAATGTGAATAGAAATATGATTAAGAATAATCCTATTGGTATTTATTTACAGGAATGTGATAATAGCATAGTTATAAACAATACTTTAATCGGGAATAATGAATGTATCAAAGAAGGGTATTGTGAAGGTACAATTCTTGAAAATAACGAGTGTCGCCTCTCATCAAGACCGATATTTGGATTTAATCTATATTTTCTACTTGGTTTAACTTTTATGACCACAATAATTTCATATAGATCTATTAAGAAATTGAAGAAATAAGTTGTTCTTTTGGTCAAACTCTAGTTTAAATCAATTATCAATTTTTTTTGGTATTCTGTTTCTATCCCGTTGTTTTTTTATTGCAAATTTGTAAACACTTAAATTGAATATAATAGTAACTAAACTTGGCTTTAAGTCCAAATGTTAAAAATTAAATTTAAAGAGGTATATATTATGATTTTTATGGTAACGAATTGGTACCCATTTCATAAAGAAGATGAGGTACTCAAAGTACAACAAAAAGTTCCTAAACAATTTCCGGTTTACATTAAAAAATGGCAATTGTTTGGAACCGCTGATGGAAGAAGAGGGGTTAAAGGTTATGGTATCGTATACACAGATCCCGAAAAAGTGGATGAGGCAGGAATATACATAGCAAAAGTAATGAGTATATTTAATGAAGTTGAAGGTTACACTTGGAAAGTAGAACCTTTAATGAGTATGCGTGACATTCAAAAAATGGTTTCTCTGAAGTTATAAGCATTTTTTCTGAACAAAATTATTTAAAATCCTAATTTTCTTTTTTATTCTTTTTCTAAGAATTAATGAAGAATTTACCTTTCCCTTAAACAAAATTTTATTCATCTGGATTATTTAATAATTTCTTGAGATATAATTTCATGAAATACCGTTCACTCTCTGCAAATTCCATTTTTTGCTTCTTGGAAAGATTCACACAGTTTAATAATATGGCATGAATTTTTTGAAGAGAAGTTAGATTCTCGTCACAGATTTCCTCTATATTATCCTCTATTATCTCATTAGAACTAGCTTCGATATTTTCAGAAACAGTTGAATGTGACTCTGATTTTTGAATTTTTAGACTGTTTTCTTTTGCAGTTTTAGAATTCATGTGAATTTATTTAACAGTGTTAAAATGATTATAGGATTTAATCAATATAAAGGAAAAAATACAGTTTTTTCCATTCTATCAAACTGTTGGAACTCAGGGGATGTAATATGAATCGGTTACCCATAAATCCCCCATAATATTATAACTGACTTCACCCAGACTTCGATGGTGTACGTAATAAGTTTTATCGAAAGTTAATGGTAGAAGAACATATAATTCGTTGATTGCTCTCTGCTGGATTTTGTAGAGTAATTGCGCTCGCCTCGTAGTATTTGCGGGATTTGTCCCCTCATATTGTTCTAGCCATTGATGGATTAAAGCATCTTGAAGTTGGATAAAATTGGTAGATGACATATTACTTAATAATGGCTCAATCATGTTGAATGGATCTAAGTAATCAGGTCTCCAGCCAGTATGCCAAATCTCAAGTCTATCTTCAATGTATCGAGAATAATAGGGCCACCAGGGATCCCAAGGATTATCAGGAACGATTGTTATACCAATTGCATCCATATCATTTGCTAATGCAATATTCATCTCTATACCTGTGCTCCATCCTTCATGTTCTAAAACCAAATATGTAACAAAATCTGCGGCAGCCCAGTTTGCGTCATTAGTAGCATCGGCACCAACTGAATCAGTTGTGAGTCCAGATGTATCCCAACCCTCGATTGCAGCAGCATCTAACATTGCTTGCCTTGCGATGGAGGTATTATAGTAAGGACCTTTGAATGATGCGTTGTGAAAGGGAAACCCTGGTGGTAAGAATTGTTGAGCTCGGGTCATAAAACCCAGACGGATTACTTCAATATAATAGGAATAATTATACGCGTATGTGATAGCTTTTCTTACATTAGTATTGTTTATCTTTCGGTTATTAAAACCCCAATACCTAAAAACAGTACTCGTGTCCAGCTCTACAATATGGATGTCCTCTTCCTCTTGAAATGTCGTAATTAAAGAATTTAAAGGGTCATATAAATATTCAGCTTCCCCAGCTAAAAAAGCATCGTTTGCGGTAGGTGTATCGGGATAATACTCCCAAAGTATCCTATCCCAAAAGACATTACTACCCCAATATAAATCCCATCGATCAAATCGCATTTCTTCACCTGCAATTAAATGCACGTAGGTGAAAGGGCCAGTTCCGATTAATTTATCGGTTCCAAGTACTAAGTAAGTTTGTGATGGAGTTGATTTAACAGATACTATTGACCAAGCTCGATAAGCTAATAAAGGAATGAAAATATCATTTGGTTTGAACAATTTAAAGGTAACATTATAAAGACTGTTAATTACAGTTTCATTAAGGAGACAGTTACCTCTCATGTCGAAGAATAAGCTTGCTGGATCACATACGTGGGTAGTACCAGGTAATGTACCAGTTACGTTAAGGAAATACAGAATTCTGTCAAATGTAAATTTAACAGCAGTAGCATTGAAAGGGCTACCATCATGGAACCAAACGTTTTCCCTTAGGATAACGGTTAATTCATTTTTCTTGGCATTCCAAGTGGGTGCTTCTTTTGCTAATGTGTATACTATGGCATAATCTGGGTCAAAAAGGTCATGGGTCCATAAAGTATCACACACATGAGCGATCATATCATTTGCGACAGAATCCCATGAATCTACTGGATCCAAAACAGCTGGAGAACCGCCTTCTGTACATGCGATTTTGAGTATATTATCAAACGGGAGGCCGCCAAATGGCCCAATATGGCTAGGTGCAGTTCCGAGGATATAGTTCCCAGTACAACTAGTTATTAACAGGATAACCAAAGTTACTATGGCTAGATTTTTTTTTTCCATCCTCTAATAATTTTTTCCTAACTCACTATATAAACTTTTATGTGCAAAAAGCTTGTATTCAAAAAATTCAAAGAAATAAGAAAAATATTTTTTAATATCTAAATTATTCTTTT
>JAEOTL010000528.1 GCA_016839845.1 Promethearchaeota archaeon | reverse complement strand
CTTCTGGTTTCATCCAAATTTGTTGTAATAATAGCATCAGAAGGTACAAATGTGGTTTGATTTACAATCCAAATAATCTGCCCAGTAATTAATAGGGGAAGTATCAAAGATTTAAAGCCACTTGACCATAGAAAGAAGGACACAATAAATAGAGATAAAAAGAGTAACCCAAATAAATCACTAAGTATCAAGGTTTTCTTCTTTCCTATTTTATCAGTGAGATGTCCTCCGGGAATTTGGAATAGGATAAAACTAATCTGGCTGCTAAAAGATAAAACAGCTATGTCTTGTTGAGTAATACGGTATTGATTAATAAGACCTGCAGTATAAATTGATGTAGAAATGCCATAAATAAAAGTATGAAAAGTGAAATAAAACAAAAATATTCTAATTTTAGGTGTTGTAAACATGTTATTCCAAGATCCATTTTTAGTTTTAAGCCGTTTCGTTGAATCTAATAATTCTTCTCGCTTTCGGGATTTTGGATCAAAAATAAAAAAAACGACAATTACCTGATTGATCACCATAAATATAATAAAAATAATGAAATAAAAGCGTACATTGAACCTCGAATCAAACAAAACAAAAACACTACCAATAATATTTCCCACCGACATTAGAAATCCCAATATCCCATAGTTGATTCCTTTCTTGGATTCTGCACTACTTTCCATTACCAATACTTGATAAATTGAATAACCAATTCCAAGTCCGAAGTAAAAAAATAAAACTCCTGTTATAATGAAAAATAAACTATCAGCAAAAATAAAGAATATTAATCCCAGAATCATAAGAGGGCTATCGAAATACCAAAATAATTTTCTACCATATTTATCTGATAATCTTCCAATCCATGGCATTATTAAAAATTGTATTATACTTCCCAACGTAGTAATTACTCCGATTGTGATAATAGAATCGGTGAATTCATATAAAAAGGGTATATATACGATAAAGAACATATTTGAACCTATTCCATAAATCAGTGAAGTGAACATCATAGCGTATAAGTTAGTACGTCCAATTTTTCCATGGTTTCTTGGGTTTCTATGAAATTTCATTATTTTCTCAGCTCTCTTCGCTCAACGTTTATCAGACTATAATTTAACTACTTGTTGCTTCTGTTGGAATGTCTTAAATTCTTCCAGATTTTTACTAAAAACTAGAATCAAATTATGATTTTTTGATTCTCCTGGCGCTAAAGTGAAAGTTCCATAACTAAAGAATTCTGAGTACTTGTTCTGATTTGAATATTCTCCTCGTATACTTATTTGCGGATTTGCAGAAGCAATTAAAGCTTTGATCCTATCTTTTCCCCAGTCGATTTTGACCCAGTTATGGGGATTTAAAGTGTAAACGTGTCTTTCTTGACCAGTGTGTTTCCCGACATAATGATCATTATTCCACGGATGGGTGATGTACTTGATCGGCTGTAAAAAGAGATTCAAACCCGCTCTAATCGTGCTTGTCATTTTTGAGTTATTAATAAAACTGAAGTTGGCCCATAGTAAAGGAGATTTTGGCCTCATATAATAGGTCATGGTATAACTAATATTTTTGAGCCGTATATCATTAATCGCAGAAGCTAATGAAAATTGAAGCCCTGTCCATTCATTATTCTTAATGAGAAGAGGGGCTGTCCATTGATTGTTGAAGAATGGTGTTTCAAGATTGGTTTCCGGAATAAAAGCTATTGGTGAAAATCCCCCTACAAAATATTCAAACCAAACGTAAGCTTCTTTATTAGGGAAGCGAGAAAAAAACAGTTCTTCACTGTCTCCCACGCTTGCACTAAATAGACTAGCCCCATGCGAATTGCTAGTCTTAAAATTTAAAAGATTGTTTGAAAAAATCCAATGATCATCTGATTTTTCAAGTGTAATTTGACTCTTACTGTGATAAGGGACTGTTATCCAATTATGATTACGGATATTTGAAGGGAGTGAAATTGTTCCTTCAATAGGTATTATATATGGTTCTTGATTGTTTTCAATCGTGTTGAATGGTAAGGACCTTTTAGTTAGTTTTCCTTCCTCTAATTTCAGCTTAAAATTTTGCGAAACGGGCCAAAGTTTGCCTAAAAGTGATATCTCTAAATTAATGGGTGTCTTTCTTTGTGCACGATAATGGGCTTTGAATTCGATTAATTTGCTGTCAATATCAATCATCGATATTGAAGGAAAAAGACTCTGATCTGAATCCGGCAGGAAAATATTCTGGCCAATATCGAAATCCATTAATTTTTGTGACCACTTCATATGAAATTTTTCCTTATTTATAGTTGCTTTCCCGTTGAATTCTTCTAACCATATTTTTCTGGTTAACCTTACAATAGGGTTCCCTATTACTAATGTATAATGACCAGTGCGTATAGTTTGGCCGGATTTTAGGTTGTAGGGTATTGATTCAATATTCGGTCCTAGATGGGGGGCAACCAGAATCCTGTCCGCTTCTGGGGGGTTCCAGATAACACCAAATCCTAATTTTTGTACGTTATAAGGTTCACAGGCAATCCATGGCTCTATATAATCTTCTGGATTCTTAGGAAAATCATATTCATCAATAAACTCAGGATCGTCTATGACTGTAATTCCCTGTTTCCCAGGAAGAATAACTGCACCAGTGATGGAACCCCATCTCCAAAACATATTCCTCACACTCACATTGTTTAATACTTGAGTTTCTTCTATGAGTGTGTTTGTTAATTCGTAATAAGTTGTTACATATTTTTGTCCAGCGTCTAATTCTATCCAGCGAACCACTTTCAAGCCCGGTTTTTCAATCTTACTGAGAAACTCCTGTTTCAGGGCTATACTGTTTTCTCCTTGAATAATTTGAAATGGACTAATCATTGAGATGAATTCAGAACTTGCTACAGGAAAAGGTCTTCCAACACTTATACCAAAAGTTGATAAATCCTGGTCAAGATCCATATCTTTGACAAATACTCTATGTAAAGAATACCATCTGGTTTGATCTCTAGAGAAGTGGAAACGAATGAATTCATTTTCGATAACGGCTTCTCTTTTGGGTTTAGAATTAATATAACCTACGACTCCTGATTTAGTAAAACAACTTATATGGCTTTTAATAAGTGGAAGTACCGTTTTTCCAGATTCTCTCTTAACTTTGAATTCAAACTCCCATTCCCATGACTCAGCTACATTTCTAAATGGCTTCTGTATAGTGATTGATTCTTCCATAGCAGATTCTGCCTCTAAATTGAAGTCTAACAGAATTTTGCCCGACAAACCTTCACCAGTAATTGATAGATCCCCGCTTATTGGAATTTGAGTTAGATTACGGAAACCTATAGGAACCAAAACTTCTTTTGTATTCTTTCCAAAATATAGAGATTCATTCAATATTGTAATCTGGAATACTTCTTTTGGTACCCATCCACACCCCAACTGGCAAGATTTACCATTTATTTCAAGAAGAGTACTAATACGGCATTTTGTTCTTTTCCTAGGTCGTTGGGTTGGAACATATGTTTCAGCAGTTAAATCAACTGAGACAGTTATCTTGAGTGATTTCTCTTCATCTGGACCAACAATAAAATCAATCTCACTTGGGGAGAGAGCTTTAATCCCCTTATCCCCTGCAATTTTTCCCCTAATATGCACGGGATCATTTCCCTTATTTGTTATCAACAATTCAGCTTCTGTGTTATCCAGCCCTAAGAAGATCTCATGGTGATTTGGTATCAATTGCAGACTCAATTTTTGCCCCTCCTTCGAATATGTAAAGCCACTGAGATCTTTTGCATGGCAATCCACATAGACAGTAAGTTTATTGGTTTCATCTTCAATAAATCGATAATAATAAGCTTGCATCGTTTTGTGAGTAAAATCATCTTCTTTTTGGGTTACCTCAAACTCACGAGAATCGTAGAAGTCATTCTTAGCAAAAAATTCCTCGAAGTAGGGAGTCGTAAGGACCGCAGGGAGATAATTTTCCATTGTAGCGCTAGTGTTCTTTCTCCAGAAAAAACCAGTCTTTTTATATACTGGCACAGAACGTAAGTTCCCTGCCCAAGTGTCTAACTCTAGCCTCCTCTTGCCCAATTCAATGGATTTCTTTAAAATTGATAACAGTAATGCTTTTCCATAACCTTTTCCTTGTGCCGTAGGGCATACGCCTAATAAGGGGACATAACCAGCATCATCATCAGTACCATGATTATCAAAACTAATATACCCTTGGGTGATACCATCTTCATCAACTACTAGCTGTTCTAGCATCTTCATATTAACAAACCAGTCTTCATACAGGGGTTCAGCTATGATTTCATTATACCTAAAACTCCCACCCCACGAATCATCATCACTCCAATGATTTAAGCATACAGCTAACTTTTCTGCTTCTTCCATGGTTCTAACTATAGGACGAATTTTTTTCAACTGTTCTAATTCATCCTGAAAAAGGATTTTCACATTATTCACTCCTTTTCTTTTCTGTTTTCTTTATTATTTAATTATTTTTTAATAATTTTCTGGTTCAACAATTTTTATTTAAGAAAGATGTATTAATCTTCCACTCTTGGATGAGGTTGGATTTCCTCTCCCCGACTTAATTAAATCTTATTTGTATTTAGCCAAAAATGATTTAATAGGGCCAATCTATTCTGGCTAACTGTAGAGTATTTCTTACTTCTCTACTTCTCGAAATTTAGCTTATAGCCAATTATCATTTAGTTTTGAAGTAAGTTAATGTATAGGATGTTTGGTGAGTTCATAGCAATAATCTATAATTATAACAGATAAAATTAGTACATAGAAAAAAAGGTTAAATCACAAATGATAATCGCTATAAACTTATTCCATTTTTAATCACTATACTTATTAGCACTTCTTAAATATTTAAATATTTGGGTTTAGTGTGGTTTGATTAATGAAGTAAAGAAAAGGTACTAACAAAAATTAGTGGGAAACAGTTCCCAATTCTGGAAACTACTTTAATTTTGTAAGAGCTCCATACAATTTAAATCTTCTATAGTGAGAAAAGTTCGTTCTAATGCATCCCACCAGAAAGTAGGAGGATACTCATGACCCCACCAGTAAATTATCCTGTAAAGGTTTAAAAATGCACTTAATCTATAATCATCCCAGCAATCATCCCAGCTATAGTTTTTTACTCCGAAATTTAAAAGATTATTATGATAACGTTTGACAAGATCTTTTTCCATTAAATTTCTTCTTTCGGGATACCAACAAAACCCAATCATATATGCAAGATCATAAGCTCCAACACCAAGAGCCCAAAATTCCCAATCAATTAATTTTGCTTTTGATTTTTCATTTTCAATATCTTTTGGAAAAAAGAAGTTCAATAAATGAGCATCACTATGAATTAGTGTAATATTCTTCTGCTTGATTCGCCCATAGGTTATTTGAGGATATTTAGAAAACACCGTTTCGAATAACTCTTTTCTTTTATCACTTATTCGATCTCCTAAGAATTTTAACATTTGATTTAAAGCTACTTTTTCATTTTCAAACCAACTAAAAATTTCTTTTTTATTCAATGAATTTTCTTTAAAAGTGTAAAAAATAAAAGAATATTTGGAAAGTTCCTTTAGTTGTTTGTGATCCCACCAAAATGCATGGAATTCTGCTAAACAGTCAACTGCTTTTTCACAATATCGCTTTGAAGGAGGAATGGGCCAATTTGATATACCATATTCGATGTGCGTTTTAGATAAATCTTCTAGGATAATATGAGACAATCCTGTTTCTTCAGAAAACGCAGCATCATAACACGTTGGAATTGAAATTCTATTCATCGCTTTAGCAATATGAATATAAAACTTGGTTTCATGTTTATTCAAAATTATAGCATTGGGTTTTATAGTATTGGGTTTGGATATCTTTAAAATTATATTAGAAGAGAGCAGCTCTGTTTGAGTATCAACTGAAAAGGTTAGCCCCAAAAAATGTAGATTAGAACTAACTGCTTCCCGGGAATTTCTCCTAATTATCTTTGTAATCTTTCCATTTAAAATGTAACCATTATTCTTGAAGATATTTGTCAACTTTTCTGGGGTTAACTGCTCTATATCAGTGATTACTGTGTCTTCTTTCATTTTTCTAACCTAGATGGTTTTCTTTAATCCTTTTTTTCCTTATTAAATAATATAAATGATATTCTGAACGCTATTGACTTTCTAAAAGCTCTATACAATTTAGATCTTCAATTGTACACATGGAACTTTCTAATCGGGGCCACCAAGTTCCATGATCCAAATTCAAACCTCTCCACCAGTAAACTACGATGTAAAGGTTAAATAACGCAAATAATTTATAGTCATACCAGCATTCATCCCAACTATAGTTTTTTATACCGAACTTTAAAAGAATGTTATAATAGCGTTTGACAAGATCTTTTTCCATTAAATGTCTTCTTTCGGGAAACCACCAAAGCCCGATCATATATGCTAGATCTTGTCCTCCTACACCAATACCCCACATTTGCCAATCAGCTAAACGTGCTTTAAGTTTTTTATTATCTATATCTTTTGGATAGTAAAAATTCCAAAGGTGAGCATCACCATGGATAACTGTTATATTTTTTTTTTTAATTCGTTCATAAGCTAATTGAGGGTATAATGAGAATATAGTTTTAAACAACTCTTTTCTATTATCACTTATTCTATCTCCCAATAATTCTAAAAAAACAAGCAGGTTCCTTTTTTGATTTTTAAACCAACTAAATATATCTTTTTCGTTAAAGGAATTTTCTTTAAAAGTGTAAAGAACAAATGAGTGTTTAGAGTGTTCTCTAAGTTTTTGGTCATCCCACCAACGAGCATGTAATTCTGCTAAACAATCAATCGCTATTTCACATTGTCGCTTTGAAGGATGAATGGGAATATATTTAAAAATCTCTTCATGAGTCTGCGATAAATTTTCAAGTATAATATGAGATAAACCTGTCTCTTCAGAAAACACTGCATCATAGCAAGTTGGAATTGGTATTTCATTCATAGTTTCAGCAGCGATACTATAAAATTTTGCCTCATGTTGCCCTAAATATTTATTTGTGACATCAACAGGTTTGATGATTTTTACAACTATTTCAGGAGAAATTGGTTCATTTTGAGCATCATTAGAAAAGCTTATCTCCAAGAAATGCACATTAGAACTGGTAGTTACTTGCGAACTCTTCTTAATAACTTTTGTTACTTTTCCTTGGCTAAGGTAACCCTTATTTTTGAAGATTCTCGTCAACCGCTCTGGTGTTAACTGTTCTATATTAGTAATTACTTTATCCTCTTTCATTTTTCTACTTCACTCTAAAAGCTCCATACAATTTAAATCTTCTATGGTGCACATGGAACTTTCAAATAAAGGCCACCATGTTTTAGGTGGGGCACCACGTCTCCACCAATCGATAATTCTAAAAAGGTTTAATAAAGCTAATAATTTGTAATCATAATAGCATTCATCCCAGCTATAGTTTTCTACACCAAACTTTAAAAGATTGTTATAATAGCGTTTAATTAGATCTTTTTCCATCGGGCGTCTACTTTCGGGAGACAAAAAAATACCAATCATAAATGCCAGATCTTGACATCCCACACCAATACCCCATGTTGCCCAATCACTTAATATCGCTTTAGATTTTGGATTTGTAATATCTTTTGGATAGTAAAAATTCCAAAAATGGGCATCATTATGAATGAGCGTAATATTTTTTCTTTTCATTCGGTCATTGATTATTTGAGGATATAGTGAGAACACAGTTTTTAATAACTCTTTTCTTTTATCACTTATTCCATCTGCAAAAGGAATTTTTTGAATAAGAAAAAATTGATTTAAGTCCCTATTCTGATTTTTGAACCATTTAAGAATTTCTTCTTCATTAAAAGAATTTTCTTTCATAATACCTAAAACAACAGAATGTCTAGTAAATTCTTTAAGTTTGGGGTGATTCCACCAACAAGCATGTAATTCTGCTAGACAATCAATCACCTTTTCACAGTGTTGTTTTGAAGGAGGATCAGGTGGTAATTCAATATATGTATCAGATAAATTTTCAAGTATAAGATGAGACAAATTTGTTATATTGGAATGCACCGCATCGTAGCAAGTCGGAATGGGCATTTCATCCATTGTATCAGCTATGATATTATAAAATTTTGCTTCATGTTTCCCAAAAAATCTAGCTAAACGTTTGGGGATTTTTACGACTATTTCAGGAGAAACTGGTTTCGGGTAAGCGTTATTTGAAAAGATTACCTCTAAGAAATGCAAATTAGAACTGAGAGATTCTTGGGAATTTTTCTTAATTATTTTTGTAACTTTTCCTTGACTAAGGTAACCCTTATTTTTGAAAATTCTTGTCAACCGTTCTGGTGTTAACTGCTCTATATCCGTAATTACTTTATTCTCTCTCATTTTTCAAAATCACTCCAAAAGCTCCATACAATTTAAATCTTCTATCATGAGGAGAACCCTTTCAAATTCATACCACCAATTTTTCATATTCGAATTCCACCTAAGGATAATTCTATAAAGGTTTAATAACGCAGATAATTTGTAATCGTACCAACATTCATCCCAGCTATAGGTTTTGACACCATACTTTAAAAGAACGTTATGATAGTGTTTTATAAGATCTTTTTCAATTAAATGTCTATAGTCAGGATAGTGCCAAAACCCAATCATAGACACTAGATCTTGACATCCAACACCACTACCCCAAAAGTCCCAATCAAATAGTATCGCTTTTGATTTTTGATTTTCGCTATCCTTGGGAAAAGAGAAATTTTGGACATGAGCGTCATTATGAATTAATGTAATTTTTCCTTTTTTAAATCGTTCCGATGCAACTTGAGGATATAACGAGAACACAGTTTCTAATAACTTTCTTCTATTATTGCTTATTTTTTCTTCTATATGAACTAAGAATCGTTCTTTTCGTTCATTAATCCATTTAAGATTCTCTTCATATCTAAAAAAATTATTTATCATCGGGTAGCAAGGAATAGAGTGTTTAGTTAGTTCTTTAAGATTTTTATTATCCCACCAAAAAGCATGTATTTCTGCTAAACTTTCAATTGCTTTTTCAAAGTCCCGTTTTGAAGGAGGATACTCTGGATGTTTGGCATGAGTCTCTGAAAAATTATTTAGGATAACATGAGACCAACCGCTATTTTCAGAAAAGGCTGCATCATAGCAAATTGGGATGGGTATTGTCTTCATAGTTTTAGCTACAAAATAATAAAATTTTGCTTCACTCAACCTTGAAGGATTAGATTTTATCACTATGCTCGAAGAAATGTCTTCTCCTTGAGCATCGTCAGAAAATTTAAGCTCCAAAGAATACGTCTTAGAATATCCTCCCAGTGGATTTTTACTAATTATTTCTATTACTTTCCCTTGGTTGAGGAATCCATTATTCTCATAAAGACTTGTCAACCATTCTGGTGTTAACTGCTCTATATCCGTAATAATTTTATTCTCTTTCATTTTTTTGATTCACTCTAAAAGTTCCATACAATTTAAATCTTCTATAGCACAGAGAGAACTTTCTAATCTATGCCAAAAATTTGAAGAAACTTTCACACTCCACCGCTGGATAAGTGTATAAAGGTTTTTTATAACAAATAATCTGTAATCATACCAACAATCATCCCAACTATAACGTTTTATTCCGAGTTTTAATAGATTATTATGATAACGTTTGACAAGTTCTGTTTCCATCCATTTTCTATAAGTGGGATGAAATAAATTAATAAAAGACAATCTCACTAGATCTTGAGTTCCTACTCCAATACCCCACGATTGCCAATCGTATAATATAACTATAAATTTTTGACTTTTCAAATCTTTCGGAAAAAAAAAATTCCCTAAATGTGAATCTCTATGGATAAGTGTTAAATTCTCTTTTTTGATTCGATCATAGACTACTTGAGGATATGATGAGAATACCGTTTTAAATAAGTCTTTGCTAATATCACTTATTTTGTCTCCTAAGAATTCTAAAAACCGTATTAGTGTCTCTTTTTCATTCTTAATTAAAATACCACTAACCTCTTCAAAGGATTGTCTAACAATATTGTTTCTTTCTTCATTAAAATATTTTTTTTTATGAGTATAAAGAGCATTAGAGTGTTTAGAGAGTTCCTTTAATTTGTGGTGATTCCACCAATAAGCATGCAATTCCGCTAGACAATCAATTGCTCTTTCACAATGTCGTTTTGAGGGAGTAATGTAAGAAGATGGTGATGGCTCACCATCTAAATGCGTATCTGATAAATCTTCAAGTATTAAATGAGACAAACCTGTGTCTTCAGAATATTTCACATCATAACAAATGGGAATTGAGAGCTCTTTCATACTATCAGCTAAAAAACTATAAAATTTAGCTTTGTGAGTACCTAGAATTTTCACAACAGGGAGGGGAAAAAAACCCTCATTAGGGATTTTAACTACGATTTGTGGAGATAATAGTTCTGTTTGAGCATCATTAGAAAATTTTAACACTAGGAAATATACTTTAGAAGTCGGGGTTTCTAGCGAATTTTTATTAACTATTCCCGTTACTCTTCCTTGATTAAGAAAACCTTTATTTCTAAAAATGTTCGTTAACCGCTCTGGTGTTAACTGCTTTATCTCAGTAATTACTAAATTCCCGTTCATTTTTCGACTTCACTCCAAAAGCTCCATACAACTTAAATCCTCTATAGTAGCAAGGGAAGTTTCTAATTTAGCCCAAAAGAAGGAAGAAGAAACCTTACTCTCATTCCACCACCAGATACAGGTATAAATGTTGAATAAAGTAAATAATTTGTAGTCATACCAGCAATTATCCCAACTATAGTTTTTTATGCCCAGCTTTATAAGATGGTGATGATAATGTTTGATAAGATTTTTTTCTATTAAATGCCTATTTTCAGGAAAAAAATAAAATCCAATCATATATGCTAGATCTAGACCTCCTACACCGATATTCCAACCTTGCCAATCACTTAATATGGTTTTTGATTTTTCGTTTTCAATATCTTTTGGATAAAAAAATTGTCCTAAATGAGCGTCAGTATGGATCAAAGTTAGATTTTTTTTTTTGAATCGCTTTTGTAATGCATAAGGATATAACGAAAATATAGTTTTCAAAAGTGATAATCTCCTATCACTTAATTTATCACCAACATATTCTAAAAAACGTTGAAGTGCCTCATTTTTTACTATACTTAGAAAAAGAGAAATAGGTCCTCTTGATTGTTTAGATAGTTCCTTAAGGTTTTTATGATCCCACCAAAAAGCATGAATTTCTGCTAAACTTTCAATCGCTTTTTCAAAATGTTGTTTTGAAGGAGCTAATCCAAAAGGAAGCCCCG
>JAEOTL010000527.1 GCA_016839845.1 Promethearchaeota archaeon | reverse complement strand
TCTGGGTTTAATCCAACAGTCATTCCTGTGTCTTTTAAGTTACCTCCTTCCCAAATCTTTTTCAGTTTTATCGCAGCTTCCAAACCTTCCTCAGTATGGCTATCACAGCCTAAGCATACGATCCCACATGGTGCGATTATTCCTCTATCTTCCTCTTTCACATCTTCTAATTTCAAATTCAAATTCTTCACCTTAAAGAAATTCCGCTTTATTGAATAATTAAGTAACTCATACTTCTTTTAAAAAGGTATAGGGAGTAGAATTAATATGACGAGTGTTCTGTTCTTCTTATAATTTCGTCCTGTAAATTAGACCTTAAATTATTGAAGTAATCGCTATATCCAGCTACTCTTACGATGAGGTTATCAAATTTTTCTGGATTTTTCTGTGCGGCTCGTAAAGTATCTGCTGAAACCACATTAAATTGAATGTGATGACCATCCATACTAAAATACGATCGTATAAGATGAGCTAGTTTAGATATTCCCGTCTCATCTATAAAGAAATGGGGACTAAATTTCTGATTTAACAAGGTTCCCCCAGTTTTAAGATGGTCAATTTTACTCGCAGAGTTGATTACTGCAGTTGGACCATTCGTATCCATTCCCTGAACAGGCGAGATACCTTCTGACAGTGGCATAAAAGCCTTTCTCCCATCTGGCATAGCTCTTGTAACACTCCCAAAATAAATATGAACGGTGGTAGGAAGCAAGTTGATGCGATGTACACCGCCTCTTGTATTTGGGCGGTTAGTTATTGCATTATAAACAATTTCAAACACTTCTTGCGTTATTGAATCAGCATATTCATCATCATTCCCATATTTTGGAGTTTTATTAATGAATTTCTGACGTATTTCTTCATAACCTTGAAAATTATTATCTAATACCTTCATTAATTCTTCTATTGATAATATTTTATTATCAAATATATTATATTTCAAAGATGCTAAACAATCAGTAATGCTTCCAATTCCTACTATTTGAATATAAGATGTGTTGTATTTGGCTCCTCCATTATTATAATCTTTTCCATTTTGAATACAATCTTCAATTAAAATCGATAAAAAGGGAGCAGGATTCTGTGCCCAAATTTGTTCAATTATCTGATTCCCCTTAATTTTAATATCTACAAAATGGTTTACCTGTTTAATAAATGCTTTAAATAATTCATCAAAGCTACTGAAACCAGTAGGATCTCCTGTTTTTAATCCAATAATTTTTCCAGTTAAAGGATCGAAGCCATTATGAAGAGTTACTTCAAGAATCTTAACTAGATTAAAATAACCTGTAAGAATATAGGCTTCCTTTCCAAAAGCACCAGATTCAACACACCCACTTGCTCCGCTATTATATGCATCAACGACAGATTTTCCTTGCTGGATTAATTCTTGGAAGATTGCATCTGCATTGAAAACAGAAGGTTGACCAAATCCAGTTTTAATGATATTGATTGCTCTCTTTAAAAATTTATCCGGAGTCTTTTTGCTAATTTGAATGTTACTACTAGGCTGTAAGATTCGCATCTCTTCGATAACATCTAAAAGTATGTAGGATAGTTCATTTACTCCATCAGAACCGTTTTCCTTTAAACCTCCAAGATTAATATTGCAAAAGTCTGTGTAAGTATTGCTTTCTTCGGCTGTAACACCTACTTTAGGTGGTGCCGGCTGATTATTAAATTTCACCCAAAAAGCTTGTAGCTGTTCTTTTGCTTTTTCTTTAGTTATTATTCCTTTTGCGAGATCTCTTTCATAAAATGGATATAGATGTTGGTCAAGACGCCCGGGATTGAATGCGTCCCATGTATTATATTCGATTATAACACCTAGATGAATGAACCAATAATGCTGAAGTGCTTCCCAAAAGGTATTCGGTGCTTGGGCTGGAACTTTAGAACAAATTTCTGCAATTTTTTTCAATTCCTGTTTTCTTTGAAGATTAGTTTCACTTTTAGATAATTGTAACACTCTCTTAGAATATCGTAAAGCAAAGTCGATAATAGCATCTGCGGCAATATCCATTGCAATGAGTTGTTCTCTTTTATCATATGCCTCAGGATCGTTGTAAAAATCTAAAACTTCAATGTGAGCCCTAATTTCTTTTTTGAAATCTAAAAATCCTTTTTTCCAAATGTTCCCGCCCCCTGCTGTATGTCCTGGTGCTCTTTGCTCCATAAATTCAGTAAAAATTCCCGCTTCATATGAATTAATCCAATGTTGATCAACTTTAGCAAAAATTTTATCTCTAATTGATCTTCCTTTCCAAAAAGGGATGATAACTTCTTTTGTTTCTTGTAATGTCTCTTCAGATACTTTAAATGATATTTTATCGCGAGAATTTAAAATTTCTAAATCCTGTAAGCTATGGGAACAAACTTCTGGATAGGTTGATGTAGCTTTTGGTTCTGGACCACGTTCCCCTACGATTAGTTCCCCTTCGTTGATACATATTTTTTTATTTTCTAAAATATATTGAAACGCTTTTGCTCGGGCAACTGGGGCAGAAAGTTTATGGGCAGCACCAGTTTTATAAAACTCTGTGATTAATGATGCGCGTTCCAATGAGAGATATGGAATTGTCTTCCGACTTTGAGTGCGTAATTGTGTTATTCGTTCATTCATTTTTATATTTATTTCTACAAAATCCTATATTCATATCATTAAATAATACTTTGGTGTTCAAAATATTGCTTATACAACTGGGCATATTTCCCTTCCTGTTGAAGAAGGGAGTTATGAGTGCCCTCCTCAATGATCTTTCCATGATCCATTACAATAATGCGATCAGCATTCATGACTGTTGATAACCTATGGGCAATTATAATAGAAGTACGGTTCGATAGCAATACGTCGAGAGCTTCCTGGATGACGGCTTCAGTATAAGCATCTACACTAGAAGTTGCCTCATCAAGTATTAATATTTTCGGGTTAGTTAATAAAGCTCGAGAAAAACTGATTAATTGTCTCTGCCCAGCAGAGAGACCTTTACCTCTCTCACCTACTTGTGTTTGCAATCCTTCGGGTAAATATTCGATAATTTCTTCCGCGTGGACAGCTCTTATTGCGTTCTTTAAGTCCTCATCTGATGCATCCCGTCTCCCATATCGTATATTTTCTTCGATCGTACCTGAAAATAAAAATACATCTTGTTGGACTATCCCAAGGTTCTTTCTATATGAATCTAATGTCATACTCCTTATATCCTTTCCATCAATCTTAATTGAACCACCTTGAAATTCATAATATCGGTTTAATAACGACACTAATGATGTTTTTCCTGAACCTGTATGTCCGACTATAGCCAGTTTTTCTCCCTTGTTTATCTTTAAATCCAATCCTTTAAAGACCCATTCACCTTTCCTATAACTAAAATCCACTTTTTCAAAATGAATTTCTCCATTTAATCCATCAACTGCATGTGCATCTGAGTTTTGGGTGACGTATGGTTTTGAATCAAGAATTTCAAGGATACGTTCATAGGCCGCCATACCAGTACTAAATTGTGGAAAAAAAGTGGCAAGTACCATAATGGGTCTGAAAAATCTCGGGAGGTAAAGGTAAAATATAAAAACACTTCCAGGACTCATCAATCCTGCAAAGACAAACTGACCCCCAACATACATTATAATAATAAATGTAATTGTAGAAATAATCCCGAGTAGTCTTCTCCACAGATGAGTTACAGCTGTTAATCTAAAACCCATCTTGAAATATTTTTTGTTAATTTCATTAAATTGTTCAGATACTACTGCCTCTTGACCATAGCTTTTACAGACATGTATTCCATCTACTAATTCGACCATGGCAATGTTAACATTCTCTAATGATCTTCTATATGCTCTACTCACAATCCGAGCCAGTTTTCGAAGAGAGAACATTAATATTAAAACAATGGGAACTGTTAATACCGTAATAAGGGCAAGATAAACGTCTAACCATAGAAGGATTCCGAACGTTAATCCACTAAGAATAAGATTACCAATGGTTTCTACTATAAGAAAAGTAATATTTCCAAAATCAGAAACATCATTGGTCACTCTTGTATTTAATCCACCGGTTTGATGTTTATCAAAGAAACTCATATCTTGTTCTTGCAGCCTATCAAAAATATCCATACGAAGTCTTTCTGAGAAAAACGGAACAAATTGTGCAATCTGCCTATATTGTAAGAAAAACATAATCCAAATAGTCACATATAATAGAAGATAAAGCAAGGTGGCGATAATTACTAAAAATAAATTTGGATCTGGTTTAGACAGCTCATCAACCCCAAATCCTAATAATAATGGACTAATGATGTCTGCAACTGCTGTAATTACTATGAAAATCGCGATTCGAATAACCGTCTTTTTAAAAGGTGCGATTCGTTTGAGATATCTCATAAATAATTCTCGGTCAGTGTATTTTCTTTTGTATTCTTCTGTCATCAATCCAGCATAAATTCCCACTTTAGATCACCCTCCTTCCGCCTTTATTGTTGATTCCGGGAACGTTAAACTCTTCCCAAATATTCTCCTATAGTCTTCTGAACTTTGTAATAACTCGTTATGATTACCTTCTGCCACGATCTCTCCACGCTTGAGCACGATGATCTTATCAGAGGTTCTTATTGTGTGTAACCTGTGAGTTATGATTATCGTTGTTCTGTTTTTTAAGATATTTTCCATTGCACGACCAATTTTCTCCTCTGTTTCACTATCCACAGCTGAAACAGAATCATCAAGAATGAGTATTGCGGGATCAGTTAGAAAAGCCCTAGCTATTGCAACTCGTTGCTTTTCTCCCCCAGAAAGCCTAGTTCCTCTTTCCCCAACTATTGTATCATACTCTTTAGGAAAACCTTGTACAAATTCATCTACTTGCGCTAACTTAGCAGCTTCTAATACTTGTTTATCTGTTGCTTCTGGTTTTCCAAATTTAATATTTTCCTTTATCGATCTAGGATAGAGATATACTTCTTGCTCAATATACCCAATATGTTTTCGTAATGTCTCAAGAGAATAGTCTTGAATATTTAACCCATCTATAAGAATTGAGCCTTTTTGTGGTAAGTAAAGAGAGAGTATTAATTTCGCAAGCGTTGATTTTCCACATCCAGTAGGACCAACGAGTGCAACTCTTTGAAATGGTTCGATTGTAAAGTTCAAATTTTTTAGGGTGGGCCGTTGATTATCTCCCCCATTTTGATGAATAAAAGTAACATCTTTAAATTCAATTTTCCCCTTAAATCTTCCTGGCCACTCTTCAGAAATACCATGATCTTCCTCACTCTCCCCCCTAGTAAGTGATGTATATAAACGTGCACTCGCAGCAAATCCACTCATCATATCATTTGTAGACCAATGGATCATCCTTGTTGGCTCTAAAAGTGCAATTAACAAGAGGTTTGCGGCGACTAAATCCCCTGGTTCAAGAGTATCCTGATAAACGAATAAGGATGCAATAAGATAAGTGCCCCCAATACAGAGATTAAGTACAAGTAAGGGGTAGTATTTCGCTTGAACTCTGTTTTCACCAACCCAATTATTCTTAAAAGCTTGGACGGCTCTCCCAAACTTGGTACGTTCTAATTTTTCTGCATTAAATGCGCGAACAACGGACGCACCGCTAATTGAATCCTGCAGTACGACTGCTAAATTTGAATACTTTACCATTCGATTTTTAACGTATGGTTCCAATCTTTTACGATAATTTAAAACAAAATACAAGTATGAAAAAATAAATGGAAGGCAAAATAAAGCTAAACGATAATCCAGAAATTCAATCAACAAATATATGGATATGAATATTTGTATAAACGGATAAATAAAAAAGCTACCATGGGCAACCATAGTATTAATAACTCGAATATCGTTTGTTGCTAAGGCCAGCAGATCACCTGTTCTCACATTATCGTGAAAACTCAAAGATTTTGATTGGATGGTTTCAAAGAATTCTTGTCTCATATTTTTTTCAATCTTCAAACCAAGAAAATGCCCAAGCATCATGACACCATAATCAGAAACGGCATAGATGAGAGATACAGTAAGACCAATCACAAGCATTAACAATAAGTTTGCTAAATCACGTACGATAAGTACATTATCAAGAATTTTACCAATTACTACCGGGATTAAGGTGAGCGTCAAGCTAACAACAAAGATCCCAATAAGTACAAGAATCACCAAGTGTAATTGCTTGAACAAGTGTTTGAAAAGCCATTTCCTGTACCCCTTATTTTTTTCCTTAACCCTTCTCATGATTATTATTTAACAACTAAACTCTTACGTATCTTTTTTAACCAAGAACTAATTTATTATGATAATAATTCAAAGTTTTTTTAAATTTTCAAAATCTAAGGTGTTATACTTATTTCGTTAAATGACGATATAGAAAAGATGTTAAAAGAACGTGGTGCCCTAAGAGTTGGCTTTGCTACACTTGAGACTATGGCTGGAGGTCCTCCCGGAGCGGACATTACATATCTCCTGCCTGAAGCAAAATCAGCAATAAGTTTTGCTATCCCATTAGAAAAAGAATTGATTCGACCGTTTTTAGCTAAAGAGCTCCCAAATGGGCGAGCTGATCATGAACAAGATAATATTAACAAAAATATTATGGCTTGGAGAATTGCCAAAGATGTTCGCGATTTCTTAAGAGAGAAAGGGTTTAAAGCAATGAGTGTTATTCCAAACAATAAATATCGAGAAGATGTTCCAGGTTGGCAAGCTTCATTACCTCCTGAGTTATCATTAAGGTATCTCGCTGTTCGATCCGGAGTTGGATCTTTTGGATGGAATGGGAGTATTGGTATAAAAGATATTGGGACTACAATTATCTTAGGGGGGATAGTCACGTCAGCAGAATTAGAACCGACTGATCCAATTCCTGAAGATGAATCCTTTTGTAATCAATGTAAATTATGTACAAAAGTATGCGGATTTGAGATGTTTTCTGATAAAGAAGAAACTTCTGTAACGCTGGGGGGACATACTTTTTCGTATTCAAAACGATTAAATAAATTAAGATGCGAGCTTGTGTGTGGAGGGTGCTCTGGATTACATAAGTCTGGAGAATTTTCAACTTGGTCTCCTGGACGCTACGACTGCCCTGACAATGATCGGGAGGTAACCCGCCTCATTTCGCTTGCCATGACCCATATGAAAAAAAGACCGAGAATTCAGGATCACTCACAAGGATATAATCCTGCTTCTTTTGGAGGAATGGGAAGCGTACAACTAACATGCGGAAACTGTAATATCATTTGTTGGGGGGATCCAGCAGAAACTGCGAAGAACTATAAAATCTTAAAAAATTCTGGGTGTGTAATTCAAAATGAAAAAGGAGAAATTATGGTTTTTCCACCTGAAAAGGCAACGAAAGAATTTGAGAAAATGGATCCAAAACATCAACGGCTTTATTATAAAGATTATAAGAAGAAGATAAGAAAAAAAGAACGATCAACAGTATTAATGCCATAACCTCGGAAGTTGATTCCTTTGGCTGAAAAGATGAATATACTTTTTTTTATTACAGATCAACACAGAGCAGATCATATGAGCTGTGCGGGTAATCCAATTTTAAAGACTCCTAAATTAGATAAATTAGCAAGTGAAGGCGTACGATTCACGTCGGCTTATGTCACCAATCCTATTTGCATGCCTAACAGGGCAAGTATTTTTACCGGATTATATCCTAACATGCATGGTATACGAACTGCAGGTATGAATTTACCTGAAAGTACTCCCACTTTCACTGAAACTTTGCGCCAAAATGGATATCATACAATACAAATTGGAAAAATTCATTTAAACTGGACTGTTCGTCGATTTAATAAGAATGCAACCTCCAATGAGAGTGCTTATTACTGGATTACTAAAGATGATAGACCTCCACTCCCTTTGCCTTATTATGGGTTCGAAGAGGTTGATTTGATTGTAGGACACGGTGATATTTGTGGTGGGCATTACATGGAATGGTTAGAAGAAAAAGCTCCTGAATATGTTCCGATAATAAGAGAAAAAGCTAAAACTTTCTTTGGGAACCCTACTTATAGAACGGAAATACCTGAAGAATTTTATTCTACCACATATATTACCGAACGTTCTATCGGATTTCTTGAGAGGTATTCGAAGGGAGAATATGGCGATCACCCGTTTTTTCTGAATATAAGTTATCCTGATCCTCATCATCCTGTCTGTCCTCCGGGAAAATACTTTGATCTTTACAAGGCAGAAGATATGAAGCTTCCAGAAAGCTTTGACGATATTGAAAATGTAAAGGAGCACAGATTCCTCAAACGTAACTTAGACAATCCCTTTTTACGGGGCATGGTTTTGCGAACAACAACTGAAAAGGAAGTTAAGGATTTTATTGCTGCTACGTACGGATCTGTAGCAATGATAGATGACAGCATTGGTCAAATTTTAGCAGCGTTAGAAAACTTTGGACTTGCTGATAACACAATAATAATTTATACAAGCGATCATGGTGATCTAATGGGCGATCACGGCATGATATTAAAGGGACCTTGTCCCTATAATGGAATCCTAAATGTTCCTTTAATTTGGAAAGTTCCTGGAGTTTTTCAGCCCTCCATAACAGATTCATTAGTAAGTTCTATTGATATATCAAAGACTGTATTGAATTTACTGAAAATTCCAGAAAAATTACAACCTCCAGACATACAAGGTGTTGATTTGACTCCTGTGCTAAAAGATCCTTCCACAAAAGTAAGAGATTATTGTTTAGTTGAACACGATGAAGAAATAGAAATGATGAAAGTGAAGACAAGGCTACGACATTTCATAACTGAAAATTATAAATTGACCGTGTATAATGGATTACCTGGATATGGTGATCTATTTGATCGCAAAAATGATCCTTTTGAACTGAAAAATCTATGGTACGATGAAGACCATCAAAATATCCGGCATGAATTGATGGAGCAATTGTTTCATGCGAATTTAAATGCACAGAGTCGTTATCCTAAAAGAGAAGCTATGTCCTAATTATAGCACAATATAAAATTAATGAGTAGATTTTCTCCTAGGTATTCTTAACTGAACGGTAATTATTTCTCTCATGAGCTTATCAATGAGTTTTTTTTTTAAGGACTCATCTTTGCTCCATAAATTATCAATTTCAGTAGGATCGCTTTTGTAATCAAAGATATCTCCTTTTTCGAATCCATCATAGATTGTTAAGCGATGTCTTTCAGTTATAAGTGTTCGAAGCCTAAAAGACTCTTTTCTACTGATATGAGTAAGTTCTTCATCATGTTCAATTAAAAGTTGTTCTCTAATCTTGTGTCCTGGATCTTCTAAAATTGGTGATATATCGTATCCTTGACACATTTCTGGATGATATTTCTTCTGTATGCCTAATAGACTTAAGAGGGTCTTTGTTAAATCAACTGTACTAACTAAAGAGTTTGAAACTGATGTTTTTGTTAAACCAGGAACATTCCATAATAAGGGTGGATTTATCACACTACGGTAATGAGCTGGTCCTTTCACGATAAGGCCGTGATCGCCACAAAAGTCACCATGGTCGCTGGTAAAAATCACTATGGTGTTTTCTGCCAAACCCAATGCTTCCAAGCAATTTAGAATCTTTCCGACACCGTCATCAATCATCTTAATAGAGCCGTAAGTAAACGCAATATATTTTTTTGCTACATCCTCACTAACTAAACTTGGTAGAACAGGTTCAAAAGCTAGTTTAATATATTTTCCCAAAAACTCATGTTCAAGTAAATTTTCCCCGTCATTAAAATTTGAGGGCAAATCGATATCTTCTGGGTTGTACATATCTTTATATTTTCCTGGCGGACAAACACTTTGATGTGGATCTGGAAATGAACAATGGAGAAAAAAAGGTTTATTCCCATATTCTCCATTTGCCGTTTTTTCAAGATATTCTACAGTCTTATTTGTTATATACGTTGTTGGATATAATTCTTCTGGCAACTTAGTTTCATGGTAAAAAGTGCTAACTCTGGCGGGATTTTTACGATAATCCTCCATATCATATCCTTGTTCTTTTAACCATTCGGAGTAATGACCAGCCATTAAATCTCCATGCCCCGTAGCTAAATGAACCTCTTGAAAACCATAATATGGCGTAGGAAATTTTTTAATATCTCCATGCAACCAATCAAAGATAGATTCAAGAGATTTTTCAACCTTTCTATATCGATTAAAAGTTGGGGCCATATGTTGGAAATGGAGTTTTCCGACATTACAAGTATGATAACCAAGGTTGCTTAATATCCCGGTAATAGTAGGGAGTTCAGGATTTAAATTAATACCATTTGATCGAGTTTTATGCTCACTTGGATATGCTCCCGTGAAAAAACTTGCTCTGTTTGGCATGCAGATTGGGTTTGCGCAAAAATAATTAGTAAATCTTACACCTTTTTCATTAGCGATCCTATCAATATTAGGTGTTTTAAGTATAGGATTACCCATACAAGATAAATGACTTGAGCGCTGTTGGTCGGTTATTAAGAAAAGAACATTCATGCTTTCACTCAATTATTCCACCTCATTTTTTTGTGAATATAATTAGACTACTTCTTGTCAACTCTATTTTCTCGATATATTGTGTTAATTAATTCAAGAGGATTTTTAAAAATATATGAACGCTCAATACGATGAAGTTTTATGGCCTCTGTAGGGCAGGTTACTGCACAGACACCACATCCATAGCATTTTTCCTCATTAACAAAAGACTTGTCATTTTCAATTTTAATCGCTTGAAATGGACATCTTTTAGCACATAATCCGCACCCTTCGCATAAATCTTGATTCACTCGTGAGATGTAATTAGATTTTGCAGTACAATTTACATTTTTATCTTCAAAACGAGTAACACCTCTCAGCAGTGCACAACAACAAGGACAGCAACTACAAATCACCTGATGCATTTGACCTTCTACATTTTCAGTGGTAAAGACTAAACCTAAATGTGCCAATTTATCTACTAATTCATGTGCTTCGGCACGAGACAATTCCTTACCTTCACCTCTTCTCAAAAAATATTTTCCGAATAGGCCAACTTGAAAACAAGAATCATGAATGGGATATTTATCTTGGCATTCCCTTATTTCTAAAGTCTCTGTTCGATTCCGACAAGGGCAGTCTGTGATCACAATTGGACCTATACAATTTTCGAATATCCCATGGATCTCTTCTGCATTGGAAATTTGAGATTGATGATCAATTGATTTATCTATCGGAACTATTCTGGTAATTGGGGTACCTGCATCAGAAGATTCATAACGTTTATAAAATTTTTCTTTTACAAAAAATTCTTGATATAATTCCGCTCCTTTTTTACCCAGTTTTTCAAAGGTTTTTGAATATTTGAATCCCATGTTTAATAGATGGGCTATAGCTATAAAATAGGAAAAACCTCCAATATCTTGTATTATTCCATCTTCAGTCATCTTTTTTAAGATCCTTTGAGTATCCTGACGACTCATCCCTAATTTTTTTGAAATTACTCCCACTGATTGAGGTCTGACAGTTAAGTGTTGAGCAATTTTCGCTTCTTCTGGAGTAAATAGTAATTTAATAAATTCTCTGAAAGCATCGGAAATTTTACCATTCGTTATCGGGATATCATTAGGATATTCACGCATATTTTGTAGAATTTGTTCATAGGGATCATTAATTTCTTCTGTTGCCATATTCTATACCTATGGTTAGTAAATAATATCTTTTTTGATTCTGATCAGTTGTTCGCTTAAAATTAGCATCTCAAATTACCCTTTCTCTGGAATCCCATTCGAACAAGAAACACCGACTTGACATAAACCGCAACCATAAATAGGGATTTTGTAATGTTCTCCTATGTAAGGAACCGTACTAGAGACCTTATCGCCACATTTTTTCTTATCATGGCCTTTTTCCATTGTTATTGCTCCAACCGGGCATCGTTTCACACATTGACCACATTTGGTACAATGCTCCCGGCGACTATTGGCACGTTTCTCAGCATCAGATGGTAATTTATAATTAATCACGAAGCTCCCACACCTCATCGCTTTACCCCGTTCATTAATGAATCCATCAGATATTCCAAATGATCCTAATCCCGCAGCAAAACACATATGCCTGTGTGACCAAGTAGAAGCAAAAACACCTTGCCAAGCATCCTTATGTTTTCTGTACATTTTAAACAATTTTTGTTCAAGCATTGGAGCAACACCTTCAATTCCAAATTCACGTTTAAGTTCACCAAGTAAATATTTCCATAGTTTTTGGTTTGCTTGTTCACCATAAAGTCGTGTGTGTGCCCAACGCTCACTCGGCCAATCTGGAGAATATTCAAGATTTTCCTTTTTAGTAAGAGGATTCATTGGAAGCACAAATGCTACCACGGTAAGATTTTCGGTTGAATCGTATTCAATATTGTATATTTCACAATATTTCGTAAAGGCTTCAGTAGGAGTCAAATGAAACGGTCCTACAAGCTTTTTATACTCTTGAAAAATAGCATCATTTCCTGAACAAAATCCAAGTAGCACATTAGGCTCCCAAAAAAGCGAACCGTCTACGCCTGTCATCCTATTGGATTCATCTTCTCGTAAAAATGTGTTAATCTTGTCTAAAAACCAATTTCTATCTAACATAATTGTATCCTTATCGACTAAATTTAATAATAAATAAAAAAAAAAAGTAATTATTTCGAATATGTTATTTTTTCGCAGTGGCTTCGTCTACCTGATGTACCATCGTTTTGGACGAATTTGATCCTTTGATCTCTAGTCTTTTTTTGTTTAATTTGTCATCTATTCCTGCAATCGCTTTTACCATTGTTTTTCGAGCTTCTATATCATACTGAGATGTTATGGCTATTTCTTCCATAACAGGGCTTCCACCCCCATGGTAACCCCCAACCAATGCGATCCCACCTGTTGCGGAACATAGCATATCTCCAACAAACCGCCAGAATTGTGCTGCATTTTCGGGTGCAATATTTGGATTTCGTGTAATATATTTGTATAATTTATCTTTCAATTTAGGATTGATAAAATCCTTTTCATGTGGAAATGTAGCTGGGATACCTCCCGAGATATCTGTCAATATCTCGGCTTCACGAAATACATTTTCTCCAGTGAGACATCTTCCGACATTGCAGTAGATTGAGTGTGGAATGAAACTCCCAGGACCATAGGGTATAAAACCCAATCCAGGTACATAAACTTCAGGTTTTCCTAAATCAGAGGCAGTGTACCCTGCAGCATATCCTAGTTCTGTTACTAGGATTAGTTCTGCTAATTTTTTCCGTACATGTGATGCTCTTGCAATATTATTGTATTCAGCTGCTAAAGCAGCAGTTCCCGTCACGATATCACCAATAGCAGGTTTGCATCCTGAATAACTATGACGATGGAAGAGGCCAAATAATAATGCAAGGACACCTCCATGGTCATGTTCACCGCATAAAAAGACTCGTTCCCATGGCACAAAAACTTCATCAAAGATTAAATATGAATCGGTGCCTCCTGGCATAAAACCTCGAGGAAAATGCTCTCTTTCACGGAGATTATGGATTGTAACCACTTGAGTTACCCCCTCATAATCTGCAGGAAGTGCAAATGAAACTGCATAATCTTTATCTTCTGGTCTTAATGCCCTTGTTGGCATAACTAACAGTTCATCAGAAACAGAAGCTTCTGAGATATGTAATTTGCAACCATTTACTATAATTCCGTCTTTTTTCTTTTCAACTACATGTACATACATATCAGGATCTGCTTGATCAGCGGGACGTTTAATTCTATCACCTTTTACATCAGTTTGAGCACCAGCAGCTACTAAATCTTGTTCTTGAAATCTTAATAACCATTTCTTAAAATTCTCATGGTAATTAGATTCTCCTTTATTAATTTTATCAGCCTCATAGGAAACATTGTATATCGCATTAGCAGCATCGCAACCCATACATCGTTGAATACATCCACCTACTATTTGGCATAACTTTCGGGTCATATCTTGTTTTTTATGAAGGTCATCAGTACTATGATGAATGTGTGTAAATCTACTAATAATATTACCAGTAAGATGAGATTTTACTTGAACTAAATCTCTATATTCTGGATCATCGAATGCTTCAAAGGTAGTCCCAATTGTATTAAAACAGGGTGTGTGAAGATCATCTAACCGATCAAACTCTTTTCCATCATAATAAAGATTTGATTTCATTCGGCCTAAATCTTTTATATATTGTTCTTTTGTCCTAACCATTTCTCATCATTTTATTTTTATTCTTTTAAAAAAATTTTTCAATACCTATTAAAATTTTCTATTCCCATAAAAATTGCTCAGTTTTAGTATATATTTTTTTTTGGAAATTTCAATATACATTCTTAAATTTTAACGAATTAATGTAAAATGCTAGTTGTTTTGAAAAATTCGTTAGGTGAAAAATAGTTGAAATCGCAAGATGAATTAGGGGCACCAATCCCCGCAAACAAACCCTTAGTTGTTCGAACCATTAAGCAAGTTACAAAGGAACAACGTGAATATGCTCAAATTAAAACAGAATATAATATGTTTTCATTCCCAGCAGATCTCCTTTTTGTAGATTTTTTGTCTGATTCGGGTTCAGGGACTATGACAGACTTACAATGGGCAGCATTGTTTCATGGGGATGAATCCTATGCCCGCAATAAAGGATATTATGTACTGTTGGATGCTGTAAGAGATACTTTCGAGCGTGGGGATAATCCTAAAAGAATAATTGATCTTATCTTGTCCGGAGAAACTGATGTGCAAAAATTGATGGATGAGATCTATCTTACATCTTACGAGGGAGGATTTGTTAACGGTGGTGTACACCAACTTACAAGACCGAATGCATTTATCGTACCTCAAGGGAGGTGTGCTGAGCATTTACTTTTTTCGACAATTGCTCAAATTTTAAGGGAAGAACACCCAAATAGAGACTATTATATCCCAAGTAATGGACATTTTGACACAACTGAGGCGAATATAGCCGCTAATGGTATGATACCCGTAAATTTGTTTTCTGCTAACCTATTAGATGATTTTCCTTTTGATGAAATGGATAAGAGGAATCCTTTCAAAGGTAATATGGATGTGCAGCGATTAGAAGAGCTGATTCAGAAGAATGGGGTGAATTCGATACCATTAATTTATATCACAATAACTAACAATACGGCAGCAGGCCAACCCGTTGCTATGAGCAATGTTAAGGCTGTCAGCAAAATCGCAAATCAATATGAAATACCTTTGTTTTTAGACGCATGTCGGTTCTCTGAAAATGCAAATTTTATAAAAGAGTTTGAAAAACCATATAGAAATCGAACCGTACCGAGCATCGTCCAAGAAATGTTTACTTATGCTGATGGGTTTACAATTAGCTTCAAAAAAGATGGACTCGCGAATATTGGGGGAGGATTCTTTTTTAAGGATAAAGGTGTGTTCCATAATAGGTTTTCAATTAAAGAGGATATTGGTATTAAACTGAAGGAAAAGCAGATCTTAACGTTCGGAAATGATTCCTATGGGGCACTAAGTGGCCGAGATATTATGGCTTTGACTGTAGGATTATATGAAGTGGTTCAAGAAAACTATTTGGACGAGAGGAAATACCATGTTCGAGAATTCGCTCGGAAACTTGCGAAGAATGGCGTTCCTGTGATCCTTCCAGCAGGAGGTCATGCAGTATATCTTAACATGGACAAATTTTTTGAGGGTATAGATTCAAAGACTGAAGATTTTAAGGGTGTTGGATTTACAATAGAGTTACTCAGACACTACGGCATCAGAGCCGCCGAGTTAGGACCATTTGCTTTTGAATTTGATAAGAAGACTCCCGAGCAACGCCAAGGGATCTTGAATTTGGTTCGATTTGCAGTTCCAAGAAATGTGTATGGACCTTCCCATATTAATTATGCTGTGGCCGCGATTACAGAATTACACCATAATCGAGAAAAAATACCGAAAGTAAGAATATCACGCGGTGCAGAATTACGATTACGGCATTTCCAAACAGGACTCCAACCAATTTATGAAGAAAACTAATAATTAAAGAAACAACCTACAGCTTAAATTCTGTTCCGACAACACCTAAAGTATGAGAGTGATGCTTTTGTAT
>JAEOTL010000526.1 GCA_016839845.1 Promethearchaeota archaeon | reverse complement strand
CCGATACACTTTGGGGCAGCAGAACCCGTGACTAAAAAGTGCTTTGGGCTATTTGGATCAGGTTTTGTATAAGCGCCTGAAACGTTTGGGTATGAGTGGACGTGAAAAACACCTTGGGGACATTTTATATAACATTGATAATCACATATCATGGGTAGCTGGCATTTCTCTCTGTCAACCTTTACCTTAATTGCTGGAATATCCAAATTTTTTATTTGTATTGCCATAATATCACCCCTCACCAATCATATCTAAGTATTGGGAAATCTCGTCTATCGTATAGATTGATTGCTCCAAATTCGCAAACACCTTCGCAAAGCCCACATCCAAAACACATTTGAGCATCAATTTGCACCCGCTTCTGTCGAATGTCAGCTGCAATAGCCCCAAATTGGCATCTCTGAACACATTTAAAGCATCCAGTGCATTTCTCCATATCATGAATTGCTACTCTTTCACCCTTGATTAGTTGCTTTTCACCATATCGTAATCTCATTTCAATTGAGGCACAATCTGGTCTTGAACAGTTGCATAAGCCCCCAATGTAAGGACCTCCATTTCTCTCTCCAAAATTCATGAGATTTTGTACTAAACCCTTTTTGTTCCATTTGATTACCCACTCTCGAGCTTCATCGTGATCCACCCATTCTGCTCCCGCCACATATCGTGCAGGAGTTCGTTCCCATCTATACATGCCTACACCAAGACCTAGGCACGTCATTTTTGAACGATCACGTTCCACATAACCAAATTTGAATTTTCTGCATTCACAGTGAATGAAACAAATCGGTGAACTAATATCTATCAAATCTAGTGCATCTTGAAGTGTCAGAGTCTGAGCACCTTGAACTTTCGTATGTAACCGGTTTGTGGCTCGCATCAAGTCAGGAAATCTCTCATCCTTAAGGTTATATGCATCTATAGCTTGAGCAATCATGGGCCCCGCAGCGGCTTCAATAGCAGCAGTTCCACCTTTTATACGCTTTGTGTTCTTTTTAGTTTGTTCAACTCGATTACGGTGATACATAAATCTAGCGTACCTTTTGGCATCTTTAAACCACATCCTGCCAGTTTTCGTATGCGTGAAGCACGTGTTACACATTTCTATCTTTCCCTCGCAATTTTACAAAATTAGTTAATTTTTATTAGATCATATTTAATCTTGATAAAATATAATACTTGTGATTAACCTTGATATCAACTTGTTATATATTGTATAGTCCTTTTTTATGTGTTGATAATCAAAGTTTTAAATATTTTGGGAAATAACTTCAGTTAATCAAAAAAAAATATATGGTGAAAAAAAAAATGACTTCAAAAGAATTTGAATCAATTCTGTATGAGAGTGAGGACAAAGTTGGGCATATAACATTGAATATCCCGGGAAAGCATAACGCATTAAGTTATGAGCTGCTCGATGACATCCCCCGTGCTTTCAACTATGCTGAGGAAGATAATGTAAATGTTATCGTATTAAAAGGCGCCGGTAAAAGTTTCTGTTCCGGATTCAACAACGACGCTTCCTATTATCGAGTACCTCCGGAAGGTGGTTGGAATTATATAAATTCGTATAATATATTGAACAAAAAAGTCTATGCCATCTATAAACAAATTTGGGATTTCCCTAAACCAGTTATTGCTCAGATTCACGGACATTGCCGAGATGCTGGATGTTATCTCCAACTTTGTTGCGATATCTCAGTAGCAGCTGATGATGCATTGCTTGGGCATCCTGCTCAATTATGGGGAGGATCACAAAGCCTCCCACTCTGGCAATTTTATATGGGTGTGAAAAAAGCACGATATATTTTAATGAGTGGCCGATTAATAACAGGAAAAGTCGCAGCAGATTGGGGGCTTGTAAGTATAAGTGTTCCACGAGACAAACTTGAAGAAGAAGTAAATAAATTAGCATCTGAAATGGCTAAGGTCAGACCCGATGGAGCTTTACATAATAAAATCGCCCTTAACACCGACCTAAAGATACGAAATATTGATGCGTTATTTGAATATTATGGTCAGATGAATAGATACACTAGATTTATCTATAGACCCCCCGCGGAATGGGAGAAGCCTAAGAAACCTGAGTAGTTCTTTTTTAATAGTAAATTTTTATTTATTTTTTTTACTAGAGTTTTATCAATGGAGTGATTTTAAGTGTGTGCTAAATTTAAAGGGATCCCCGCCTTGATTTATTCAGGTTTGTGGAGACGAGAAATATTTGGAAAATTGAAAAAAGATTTTCCCGGCAAGATTAGATTAGTGGTATATATAACTGATTATCCTCCTGCCGTCTTCGTTAAAATTGAAGATGGCCATTTTGAAATGGAAAAATTAGAGGATATTAAAGAACTTGGGGACTTAGATGAAATAGAATGCGATGCATATTTTGCCTCACCTCAAAACTATCTTTATGGGGGGCCAACAGCTTGGAAAAAAGGAGTTGAAGAGGGAAAAGTGAAAATGAGAAATGAAGCTACCATCTTTAGTATTATACTTAGAAATTTAAATTGATCTTTAGAGGTTCAAAAATGGCACACAATTCAAAAATGACTGCGCTTGAGAGAGTCTTAACTGTATTGGAAGGAAAAATTCCAGACAGAGTTCCCAGTTTTATTCTGGGTGGTGATTGTGATTTTGTATATCGATTCATGAAGTCCCCATATAAACTTACAGAAGAAGATATGAAACAGCTGGATTCTGATAGAGTATCATATATCATTCCTTTTATTCATTCAATTGTCGCTAAATTTGCTCCCCCGGACATATTTCCTGGAGGAATTGACGCAAAGATTGATATGTGTTGGAGTACAACTGGCGGGGGACTAATAAAGATGGATTTTACGGATAGAGTAATTAATAACAACGGAGGTACTTTTGATGCAATTATAAAAGAAGACGGAATTCCACATTTATGGTATACTGGACCTGCATTATTAAAAAAAGAACATATCGAAGAATATTGGGAAAAGGAAAAAGAATTAAAGCCCAACCCTGCTGGATTTCGGAACCTATCACGAATCCGAACAACGATGCTGGAAAAATACGATGTTGTTGTGTCTCAAGGGATAACTGGTCCATTTGAAAATTGTGTTTTTGGAATTGGGCATGCCAACTTCACTCGCTTTGCCAGAAAAGATCCCGGATTTCTACAAAATCATATAGATTTTCAGTGGGAGACGATTGAAGAACCCTCATTGAAGTTATTGATGGATCAAAAACCCGATGTCGTTATGTGTGGTGACGATTATGGATATAATAAGGGTTTACAAATCCACGTTGACTATTGGCGCAAATATATTAAACCTAAATTAGCGGAATATGTTAAAATTGTTCATGACGCTGGAGCTAAATTTGTATTACATAGTTGTGGTAATTTGGGGAGGATATTCCCTGATTTTGTAGAAATAGGGATAGATGGAGTTGAATCTTTAAAACCAAGAAGTAATGATTTAATGAATTATCGGGAGAAATATCCAGAAATAACTCTAATTGGAACCGTTGACGATTCTGAAATGCTCATACATCAATCTCCTGAATTTATCAGAAACTTCATGAAAAAAACCATCCCTGCATTAGGAAAGAAAGGAGGCTATATTCCTGGGCCTACAAATTTTTTATTAGATCATCCCCCAGAAAATATAGTATCCCTTTTCAAGGCTATTCAAGATTTTGGATGCATTTATTAATCCTTTTGATTGATAAAAATAACTTTTTTAATGATAAAACAATTTGAAAGATAATGAGCACTGAAGCTTTACACACTAAAGCATATAAAAAAGAAGATTTGCTAAATCTTCCTAAAACTGAAATTCACAATAAAACATATTGGTATTTATGGCCAGTTATTTCCGGTTTAAGTACGATTGTTGGATTCGTATTTCTTCTAATGGTATATAGCGATGAGACAACCAGTGCTTTTTTAGGCATAAGCATCCTTTTTGGTATTTTAATAGTCTCCCCATTGTTTATGGGATATTTTAAAAAGAAAACATGTAGGAAATTTTTTATTGATAACACCAATCCTTCAAACAAACAATTGCTTTACAGGTGCCAAATGAGAGGAGTGAAGATTTCTTCGAGAACTTTTCAATTAGATGATGTAAAAAGGTTTGAAGTTGTTCAACGTAAGAAACGAAATAAATTAAAGTGGTACTGCGCCTTACTTTTTAAGTCAGATAAATATATGATTCTCACCACCGCACTGGATGAACCTTTGGCGTTCCACTATGCTAAACAATTTAATGAATTTTTGGCATTAAATACTTCATTAGATAAGAGTGCTCTAGAAAAGGCTCTAATGCCTTACATTCCCCTAAAAGAACAAAAAAGAATTAAAATCATTAGAACAATCCAAATAATTCTATTTTTTGTTGCTTCGGGAATCGTAATTTTGTTTATTGTGTTGTTTTCAATCGGAAATGTTGAATTACTTCCTTCAATTATTATTATGTTCTTGGGGTTGGTTTTCGGAATTCTCTTAATAATGGCTTTAAACGGTTCAACTTTTGATGGTCTTTGAATTTTACAATCATTCTGAAAATACACCTATTTTGAATAGTCAAGGAAATACTAATCAAATCCAATACAATAATTTAAATCCACACAATAATTATTTAAAGTTAGAAACATCATTAAAATTGAAGATTTAAATGTCAGAAAGTCAAGAACAAAACCAAGATACTAAAGATCGAATCCAATACCT
>JAEOTL010000525.1 GCA_016839845.1 Promethearchaeota archaeon | reverse complement strand
AGGAAACAAAATAGGGCTATTTTTCCTTTCTACGATATTCATGGGTCCTTCCAATTTACAATAACCAATACTTGAATAATTTCCTTCTTTTACAGCGCGATAGAATAAATGTAATGTATCTCCTTGCTGAACCACTGTAGGGTTTAAGACACCCTGATTTTCAAACTCGTTCTCAGTTGCTTCTAGGAGAACTCCTTCTCTTCGTACTATTACCATAATTTGGAATAACGATCTCTTTCTTATTAATTCATGGATATTCCGTTATTATTCCAATATTATCCAAAATTCTTGAATATTAGGGAAAGGGTGTTATTTTTTTGGATTAAACCTTCAGTTTCTGGTAAGTTAGTAATAGTTGGAGCACTTTTGGCAGGTGTGAACCTCATCTCACTTTATGGTGGAATAAAAATTAATAAAATGAATTCCAAATTTTAGTTTTTTTGAATAATGGTGTTTTCTTCTTGAAATAACCGAAATTGATAATATCATTTAGCTTATTTGTAAAGAAGAAAATTTTATTGGGGAAAATTATACCTTAATCCTTTTTATTTGAAATTCAAATTATTCTTTGATTTAAATTATGGTGAACTTTAATGAAAAAAAGTTTTAGTAAGATATTGTTAAGTGTTGTTACAATGTTGATTGTGCTTTCATTAATAGGATCTTTCAATGTAAGGGCTGGTGAAACACCTGATCAAACAATTGAGGTTCAAGAAGAGGCAATTCAGATACATCTGCAAAGTAATATTAGGACTATGCTTTGGTTTCAGGAAAGAACACGATTAACAATTTGTGCAAATATTGGTATAGAGTTAGATATTAGTTGTGAAGCCTTAAGAATTGGAGAGAAAGACGTCATTATTGAAGTTGAAGGTGATGATGACCTTAAGATGACCATGACATGTACCAGGGAAGAAGCTCAACTCGGTTTAATGAAGGGAAGTCTGCATAGAGTGAGGAATAGAAGTACATATCGATATTTAGAAGGGTTTTGTATTACAATGCAATCTACCCCAAATTGTGATTGCGAATGTGAATGTGATCCTGAATATAAGTGTATGTGCGATTGTGAATGTAAATGCAATCCTGAATGTATCTGTCCTTGTGATTGTCAGTGCAAGTGTGGATCTGAAGGTTCTAGTATATGTAATTGCGAATGTGACTGCCAGTGCAAATGTGATCTTGAATGTAATTGCGAATGTGACTGTCAGCACAATTGTGATCCGGAGTGTAAGTGCAATTCCGAATGTCCTTATAATGGAGTCTTTCTAAAAACAAGATTGAGAATCAGAGAAACTAATCAGAATCGACTAAGTCAATGGGCGTATTATGACAATCAAAATGAAGAGTGGATCACCATCCCAACAACGAATCAAGAGGGTTATCTCACTGCAGAAACAAGTATTTTATCAACATGGACCTTATTAGTTCCTGAGGAAACGACATCCGCAGTTACAGGCACAATTGTTATACCTGTTATCATAGCCTCAGCTTCTGTCATCGGAATTTTAGCTATTCCCGTTTTTTACTTGAAGAAAAGGCATTAATAAAATTCAAAAATATTTTCATATTTTTTTTTCTAAAATCTTTTTCAAATTTATTCCTTCTTTAATCATGTGTTGTGATATTTGTTGCACTTTCTTCTTCGCAAGTTTCGAAAGTAATTTGCCCATGTGAAAGTCTAGAGTTGCTGTGAAAATACTTCCATCTTCAGAGGGTTCGATTTCAAATGAACCGCCAGCTAATATGAGTTTTAATATTCCCACAGTCTTAAATCTATACAATCTGTTTGGAATAAGTTTTGTCAACTTAGATTTCATCTTTAAAAAGTCTCCATTAATATATTCTTCAGCATACAAAATGGAGCCAACTTCGCTAACTGTCTCTGTTTCCCAAATAGCTTTTATGTGAGAAGGATGCCATTCAAGGTAATTTTCTGTAATATGTAAGAACCAATCCCAAATGACTTCAGGAGAGACACAAATATCGATTGATTCCCTAAGGGTTTTCATTTTATTTCTTCCTTTAAATATTTGATCCTAATTTTCTTAATCTTAATTAGTAAATATGCAATATTAGAAAAATAATTATTAGTTGTTAACTGACTTTAGTCAGAAAGTAGTTTCTGTATATCAAATTTCTAATGATCTTGTTCAATATTATACAAATAATTAAAAAAATGCTTAAAGTAACCTTTTGTGGCTTCCGTCACGTAAATACCCTCCACTCTGGGATTCTCTATAACTTTACTGATATTATATCCATTCTTAATAATTAAAAAGTTCATATATTTATTCTTAATTGAATTATTTGGACAAAGATAAACACATTTCAAGCAAAAAGTGCAATTTTTTTTTTCAAATTTGATTTTTCCGCTTTCAGAGTCTTCATAAATATTGCCTGTGGGGCATTTATTAATACATAGATTGCATTGATTGCAACTGTCGGTGACATAAAGATATCTCCCGAAATATTTCGCTCCAATAGTTTCAGCTTTATTGAATAAATAAGAGATGATTCTCAATATCAAACTGTTTTTTTGTAGCTTATTTTCATTCTTTAACACTTCTTTCACTATTCTAGAGATTCTTCTTTTTGCTGTATTAAATAGCTGCTTTACTAACTTATCATCATATTGAATTAACACATTTGAGGGCATAACAAGAAGACTCTCATGAAATACTCTATATCCTTTACGCTGCAAAATCTTTCTTACCATGGAAGTAGCTCCACCATTACAAAGAGGGTCTCCAGAGGTTCTAAAATAAAATGATGGAGTATCCTCAACAGGCGGAAGGCTTTTTATAAACTCTAAATAGATTCTGGGTGCTCCAAAGGCGTGTACGGGGTGTCCGAAGCCTAAAATGCCATAATTTTTCATGGTTATTGGGGATTTACCATTTAGAACATCCTCAACTGCAATAACATCCGTTTTAACACCTTGTTTTTCAAACTCTGTGCAAAACAATTGTGAAACAAGTTCAGTATTACCTGTTCCAGAAAAATAATAGATACAAATCTTTTTTGGATTCATTACTCACTAAAATTATAAGAAACACTTATTAATCAATTTAATTAATAAAATCGGTCATTTTCAATGATACTAGAGGGTAAGTTGTATTTACATACTTATTAGAAAAAAGATTTAACTATCAATCTATTAAAAATTCTAATTTTTAGAATTTCTTTCGTGAAACGGTTATAATGTTCATTTAAAAAAATCTAAGTAATTCGTGAAACAACATTATGAGATTGAGTATTTATTTTTAAGAATTAATTTTGGATTTTTTCTACTAGAATTTGAAATAAATTTTATCCAAATGATTGAGGATTATAGGTGCCTAGGGACTATTTACCCTTACATACTTAAATATTATAACTCCCTTGTATATCATGATACCTTCTGAGGTGAAATTTTGGAAAAAATCGAAAATAAAGAAAACAGTTTAATTCGGAGCCAAAAATCATTATATAAAAAATTTCAAAAAATAAATCGCCTATTTAAAATTCATTTCTCGACCTTATCCTTGCTATTTTTATTGGCATTAGGATACATCATTCTATGGACATATTTACTCGTTACAGGACAAGCAACAACTGCTCTAGCTCAAAGATATGGCTTATTTGGAACCATAGTGACTATATTTCTAACTACGGTTCTTTCCCTAATCATTATTCAAATCGGAATACAGATAATTTTTTACGGTTTATTCATAATCAAAGGAAATCGTTCTCTTAAACAGGATAAAGGTGATAAAAAAACAAGAACTGCTCTCTACGACGGAATTGTCCCATATATT
>JAEOTL010000066.1 GCA_016839845.1 Promethearchaeota archaeon | reverse complement strand
TCTTTAAAGGATGAAAAGTTGGAAGTAGCGACAGGCTCTGCATGTTCTTCAAAGACTCTAGAACCATCACATACGCTTATATCGTGTGGACTATTACATGAGGAAGCGCATGGGAGTTTATTATTAACTTTAGGAAGATTTACTGAAGAAAAAGATATTGATAAAATTATAGAAGTATTACCAGAAGTTGTAAGAAGGTTAAGAATTTTATCACCACTTACACCTTCAGATTTATTAAAAAAATTACAAGAGGAGGAGAATTAAATGAGTGTACATAAGTATACCGATAAAGTAATGGATCATTTTAGAAATCCACGAAATGTAGGGACAATCGACAGTCCAGATGGCCATGGAAAGGTTGGGAATCCTGTTTGTGGAGATTTAATGGAAATATTCATAAAAGTTGGGAAAAATGAAAAAGGTGAAGATATCATTGATGATATCAAATTTAGAACTTTTGGTTGTGGTTCTGCTGTATCCACTTCGTCTATGGTAACTGAGATGGCTAAAGGAATGACACTTGATGATGCGTATAACATAACCAGAAGTGATGTTGCGGACGAATTAGATGGGCTTCCACCAATTAAAATGCATTGTTCTAACCTAGCTGCAGATGCATTAAAAGCAGCGATAAACAATTATCGTGAAGGAACTAAACCTGATGTTGAAGTTGTTACTTCATGTCAGTTAGACATGAGGGTTGTATTAGGAGTTGATGATTTCAAGGGAAAAGGTGTATATATCGAAGTTCCAGACTTGGAAGAACTAAGGGAAAAAAGAACTATGATTGTTGATACAGGGGATGATTCTTTAAAATTAGCACTCAAATTAACAGAATATACGGGGAGAGTTATAGTTATAACATCGGCAAAAGAAATCCCCGGAACTGTCGAGATTGCAAAACAATTGAAACAATCTGATGTGAAATTATTGCATCAATCAGAGCTTAACGAGGTTAAAGGAGAATTAGATGAAGTTGAAAAAGTTGTTATTCACGATTTCGATGAGGACGAGAATTATGAACTATTTGTAGATGCTGTAATAATTTTAGATTATAGAGGTTAATTTTTTTTAATTTTCATTGATTCCAAAATATAATCAGTTATATATTTAATTTTTTTATCCAATTGATTTTTATAGTTAACATATCTAAAATTAAATACGCATAAAGGACAAGATGAGACAATTTCTTCAGTCTCGATTTTATCAAACAATTCTTTTCCAATTCTAATACAAATACTACTATCAACGCCTCTAATTCCCGAACCTGCTCCACAACAAGGACATTCTTCTGGATTTTTGGATAAATTGATTATTTCTATGCCACATTTATCTAAAAGTTCTCTAGGTTCAGAATATAGAGGACCGCTTTTGTATTTTCTCCCAACTCTACAAGAATCATGATAGGTAATTTGTTTATTCAATGGTGTTAGTGTGATTTTTTTACTTCTTTCCAATTCATAAATGACTTCAATTATGTGTTTAATATTTAGATTAAAATCTTTGTAAAATTTTCTGTATACTTTATCAAAGGCATATAAACAACCTCCGCATGTAACTATTAAATTCTTTACTCCATTATTTTTGAAGAGTTTAATGTTATCTTGAAAGATCTTCTTAGCAACATCAATATTTCCAGCGGAATATACATATTCTCCACAACATGGTTCCTCTTCTAATATTTTAAAATTATAACCTGCAAGTTTTAAAATTTCATAAGGTGCAAAAGCACTTTCTGTTACCCGAAATGAAGACATACATCCTAAAAATAACAAAGTATCTGAGGTTTTATTTTCAAATAATTCTTTTGCTTTATAACTTGCAGGTAACCAATTTAATCTCTCCTCTGGATTTCCACCAACAGAGTTGTCTTTTTCAATAATTCCTCTTGTGATTTTATTATGTATTTCTAATGGTGCTTTATCTTCTTTCACCAGCCTTACTTTTGATGAATGAACAATCTCTGATATTTGAATTTCTTGTTGACAAGTTAGATCACATAATCCACATAATGTACAAGTGTAGAGCCCTATACGTTCTTCTTCTGTAATTTGGATATTAGAAAAAACTTTTTCAGCTATTTTTAATCGTCCATTAGGTGATTTTAACTCATCGTGAGTAACCTTGTAAGTATCGCATACTTCCATACAATCCTTACAGTCTATACATGAATTTATTTCGGTTAATAATTTATTAAGATCCATTTCAACATCACTTTTCATAATATTAGATATTATACTAATTTTTCTAACTTATAATGACCAAATTTAAATTAATCGCTTTATAAAAATAGTTAAAAAAGAGATTGTAAACAAATATAGAATCTGGTTATTATTATGAAAAGGGTAGTAATTGTTGGTGGTGTAGCAGGAGGAGCTTCTGCTGCAGCTAGATTAAGACGATTAAGAGAAGACTTCGAAATAATTATGTTAGATCGCGGTCCTTATGTATCATTTGCGAATTGCGGATTACCTTACTATGTAGGAAATATAATAAAAGATCATGAGTCATTAGAATTGGTGACACCAGAAACATTCCTTGAGAGATTTAATATTGATGTTCGAGTTAATAATGAAGTAGTTTCAATCAATAAAGATAAAAAGAATGTTAAAGTAAAAGATATCAACCAAAATAATGATTATATATTAAGTTATGATTATTTAGTCCTGGCCACTGGCTCAAAACCAATAGTTCCTCCATTTGAAGGACTAGATAAGGTTCCTTATTTTACAGTCTGGACTATTCCAGATGCTATAAAGATACGTGATTTTGCCGAAAAAACTCATATAAAAAAGGCAGTTGTTGTTGGTGGTGGCTTCATTGGATTAGAAATGGCAGAAAACTTAGCAGAAAAAGGAGTGAAAGTGAAAATTGTTGAGATGTTAGATCAAGTTATGCCCCCGATTGATAAGGAAATTGCACAATTTATACATCAAGAATTAATTTTAAATGGGATCTGTTTAGTTTTAGAAGACCCAGTTGATTCTTTTGGTACAAATGGTAAAAATAATCCTGTTGTAAAAACAAAAAGTGGTCGAATCATTGAAACAGATTTAATTATTTTATCAATAGGTATTAAACCAGAAAGTAAACTTGCTAAAGAAGCTGCACTGAAAGTAACTGAAAGGGGATATGTTGCTGTTAATAAAAAAATGCAAACTTCTGATGATTGCATCTATGCGGTCGGTGATATTGTTCAAGTTGATCATTTTCAGACTAAGAATCCGATATCAATTGCATTGGCAGGTCCTGCAAATAAACAAGGAAGAATAGCTGCTGATAATATTGCTGGAAGGAATTCAGAATATAATGGTGTATTAGGAGCATCTGTTGTTAAGGTTTTTGATATAACCGTTGCTTCTGTAGGATTAACTGAAAAACAATTAAAATCACTTGATTTTAAATACAATAAAATTTACATTCATCCTAATAATCATGCCGGTTATTATCCTGGTGCAATACCAATAACATTGAAATTACTCTTTGAAGTTCCAAGTGGTCAAATTCTTGGAGCACAAGCAGTTGGAGGTCCTGGTACTGAGAAAAGAATTGATGTTATCTCAACTGCAATAAAATTTAATGGTACTGTTTTTGATTTGGAAGAATTAGAGTTAACATATGCTCCCCCCTACGGCTCTGCCAAGGATCCAGTAAATATGGCAGGATTCGTCGCTTCTAATTATCTTAGAGAAGATATGCCTATTTGGCATTGGCATGATTTTCCTAATATTATAAATAATGGAGGGATGATATTAGACGTCAGAACTGAAGAAGAATTTGCTGCTAGAAATATAGATAGTGCATTTAATATACCAATTGAGGAACTCAGAAACCGGTTGAAGGAAATTCCTAATGATAAATCAATCTATGTCTACTGTGAAGTAGGATATAGAAGCTATTTAGCATTAAGAATATTATTACAAAGTGGATTTAAAAATGTGTATGAATTAACTGGAGGTTTTAAGATATTTGAGATGGCCAATGCCTCAACAGAAGAAATTATGGCAGCATGTGGTGGATCAGAAAATGTTATCGAAGAATTTGTTCATGAGAAGGCTACTGAACATGAAGATTTCGTTGAGGTTAATGCAAGTGGGCTTTCCTGCCCAGGACCATTGAATGCATTAATAAAGGGACTTGAGGAATTACCAGAAAATAAAAAATTGAAAATTTATGCTACAGATCCTGGATTTAAGTCAAGTGTTGAAGCATATTCTAAATTAAATGAAGCTGTTAACCTGCTATACCTTGGAAAAGAAGAAGGGATGTTAGTTGCTACATTAGAAAAGATCCAACCTATTGAAGTTATAACTCCTATTAAAAAGAAAAGTAGGAAAGAATTAAGACCTCCCGGCACACCTCCAATTTCAGATATTACTGCTGAGGAACTATACGAACGTATCGGAACTGATGATGAACCACCACTTATGATTGACGTTCGAACACCACAGGAATATCAGAGTGCAACAGGTCATTTAAAAAATACCAAATTACTCCCTTTAGGAGAATTATTAAATAATCCAAACGTTATCGAGGATTATAAAGATGAAGAAATAATTGTTATCTGTCATTCTGGTTCTCGATCTATGATGGCAGCTCAAATTCTTGCACAAGCTGGATTTGAAGATATTCGAAATCTAAGTGGGGGAATGATGATGTGGCATAGGAAAGGATTTCCTATAGAGACTGAAAAAAGAGGAATGACAGAGACTTATTATTAAACTAATCCTTTTTAGATTTTTCTTAAAATTATAAGTAAAAAAGTTAAAAAAAAGGGGAAACAATTTAAATCCAAATATATTCATGTATTATGAATTTCCAATTTACAT